>NZ_PIGG01000032.1 GCF_002924445.1 Minwuia thermotolerans | reverse complement strand
CGCGGCGGCGAGAGTTACCCCGCACAGCAGGACAGCATCGCCACGTCCTTTTCGAAGGTTTGGGCCGCGAGCTTCAGCCCTTCCACGGTGGTGAGATACGGGAAGATCGTCTCGCCGAGTCCCTTTGCCGTCATGCCGGCCTTGAGGGCAAGCGCCAGCGTCTGGACACTGTCGGCGCCTTCGGGCGCGAGGATCTGGCCGCCCAGCAGGCGGTCGGTTTCCGCGTCGGCGACCAGCTTGATGAGCCCGCGCGTATCGCGCGCCGCAAGCGCCCGGGGCACCTGGTCGAGCGGCAGGACCGAGGTCTTGACGTCGTAGCCCGCTTCTCGGGCCGCGGCCTCGCTCAGACCGACGCCAGCCACCTGAGGGTCGGTGAACACCACCCAGGGCATGGCGCTGTTGTCGTAGACAAGGCTGTCGCCATTCAGCGCATTGAGGGCGGCGAGCCTGGCGCCATAGGCGGCCATGTAGACGAACTGGTCGCGGCCGGTGACATCGCCGGCGGCGTAGAGATCGGCCTTGGAGGTGCGCATCCGCTCGTCGACCGCGACGCCGCCATTGTTGGCGAGCTGGACGCCGTTCTGCGGAAGATCGAGCCCGCGCGTATTGGGCGTCCGCCCCGTCGCGACCAGCACCTGTTCCGCCCTCAACGTCTCCCCTCGCCCCTCGATCTCCACGGTCAGCGCAACGCGGTCGTCCGCTCGTGCGATCTGCCGGTATGCGAGGCCATCGCGAACGATGAGGCCTTCGTCGCGCAGATACCCGGTCAGCGCTTCCGAGACTTCCGGCTCGGCCTCCGGCAGCAGACGCGACCGGGTTACCAGCGTCACCTCCGTGCCCATGCGCGCAAACATCTGCGCGAGCTCGCAGCCGACATAGCCACCGCCGATGACAATCAGCGAGCGGGGCAGCGCCGTCAGTTCCAGCGCCGTGGTGCTGGACAGCCAGGGAACATCGTCGATACCGGGAATATCCGGCTTTGCCGGCGCGGCGCCGGTCGTGATGACGGCCTTCCCTGCCGGCACGGTCTGCCCGTCCACGGCAATACCGTCAGGGCTCAGGCGTGCGGCCCCGTCGAGATAGGATATACTGGGCCAGGCGGACAGCAGTTCCACGTATTTGCCCTGGCGCAGGCTCGTCACGAGATCGTCCTTGGCCGCCACGAGAGCTTGCCAGTCCGTCACCTGCGCCTCACCGGAAAGGCCCGGGAAACGGCTGGCGGTGCGCGCACCGTGCAGGGCCTCGGCGGCGCGGATCATGGTCTTCGAAGGCACGCAGCCCACATTGACGCAGGTGCCGCCGATGGTCCCGTGGCCGATAAGGGCGACATTGGCGCCCTGTTCGGCCGCCGTGATGGCGGCGGAGAATCCCGCGGAGCCTGCGCCGATGACAGCAATGTCGTATCGCCCGCCCAAGCGCGATGTGCAGCAATCGGCCATGTCACCCGGTCTCCTTCGTTGCTTCGGGATCGGATTGGCGGCAGGCGATGGACTGCCGCCGCCGCCAGAGGCCATAGGCCGTGATGCCAATGAAGATCGCGAGTGTGGGCAGCAGCACGTAATCCAGCCAGCCGAGCCAGGCCGAGAGGCCAACCACGCCCAGGCCGATGACCAGCACCGGCGTGAAGCAGCAGATGGCGGCGATGACGGTGCCGATGACACCGGTCTTGATGATCGTGGCGTCCTTCATCCGCGCGCCATCACGGTTTCGATCTGGCGGGATATCCTGCATTCGTCGAGGCGGCGGCAATATCCGCGGCGGACGTAATGTTCGGGTCGAACACGGCCGTGGCGGTTCTGGCCTCCAGGTCCGTCTGGACGGAGCGCACGCCTTCTACTCCTTCCATGGCCTTGCGCACGGTGATCGGGCACAGGGCGCAGGTCATGTTCTCGATGGCGAAGATTGCAGTGGCGGTCTCCGTCGCGACGTTGGTCGACTGCGCGTTCACCTGCGACTGGGGTACGAGGAAAAGCGAAGCGCCGATGCCCAGGATAGCCACCGCAGTGGCAACGATGAGAGGTCGTTTCATGTGTCTGTTTCCTAGTAAAACAGCGGCGCCCACCAGTTGATCGTCAGCGCCAGTATGACCAGCGCCGTCCCGATCCAGAGGGCCGCTTGCGTGATGATTGAGGACTGCGGGCGCGCGCAGTAGCTGTCGTCGGCGCAAGCCTTCCTCGACTTCACATACACCTGATGGAAGCCGAGCCCGATGAAGACGAGGGCGACTGCGGCAAAGTATGGTTTGTAAGGCTCCAGCGCCGTCAGATTGCCGATCCACGCCCCCGAGACGCCCAGCGTGAGCAGGGCGAGCGGCGCAATGCAGCACGATGACGCCAGGACCGCGCCGATCAGCCCGCCGGCCGCATACCAGCGCTTTCTGCTATCCCCGGCGTTTTCCGGGGTTTCGTGGGCTTCCGGGTCGGTTCGCACCTCGTGCATGTCGGTCTGTCCTCGATCTTGTTCATTTTTCAGGGTAGGGTCTGTAGTGACTACAGGCTCAAGAGGTTTCTGCAGAACAATGAGGCACGACACGTCAGGAACGGGATTGCACCGCGCCGCGCTTGCGCGCCGCACCGGCTGCAACCTTGAGACCATTCGCTACTACGAGAAGATCGGCATGATGCCGGAACCGCCGCGCACCGAGGCCGGTTATCGCGTCTACGACAACGGCCATGTGGAACGGCTGCGCTTCATCCTGCGGGCACGCGAGCTGGGCTTCTCACTTGACGACATCCGGGGGCTGCTCGCCCTCGTCGATGGCGGTACGCAAACCTGCGCCGAGGTGAAGGAGCGCACCGAACGGCACCTCGCCGATGTGCGTGCGAAGATCGCCGATCTCAAACGCATCGAGCAGGTCCTGGCGGACACTTCCGCCAGGTGCTCAGGCGATAGAATTCCGGAATGCCCGGTCCTGGATGCGCTGACGGAATAATCATGTCGGATCGATCACTGAACCGGCCCCGCGATAGCCGGACCGTGCAGTGTCCGATCACTCTCGCAACTGCTTCGAGCGCCAGGTATCCCCCACGGACATTCGCTATCCGATCTGTCCCAGGATTGGAAAGGTGTCGAGCAGCCAGAATGCGAAGGCAGAGAGATAGTCAGTGATCATCGCAACGCCCATCACGATCAGGATGACCCCGGCGACCTGATTCAGACGGCGGCCCAGTCGGCCAATGGAGCGCAGACGCCGCGCCAGTCGGTCGGTGAACGCCGCAGCCAGGAGGAAGGGCACGCCAAGCCCGGCCGAGTAGACGGCAAGCAGGGTTGTGCCCTCGGAGACCGTCGCGGACGCCGCTGTTGTCGTCAGGATGGCGCCCAGAATCGGCCCGATGCAAGGCGTCCAGCCGAACGCGAATGCGAGACCGAGGACATAGGCAGCGACCGGGCGGCTACCGGGAATCGACAGATGGAAACGCAGATCCCGCTGCATCACGCCGAGACGAACGAAACCCAGCATGAAAAGCCCGAAAATGATGACAATCGTGCCGCCAATGATGTTCAGCTCGTAGCGATAGCCCAGCATCAGTTGACCCAACGCCGTTGCGCTGGCGCCCAGGATGATGAAGACGGTCGAAAACCCCAACACGAAGAAGAGGCTGAGCGCCACTGCAGCAAACGGAAAACGCCAATGGCCCGGCAAGCTGGAGACCCGGGCGGCACCGCCGGCGATGTAGGAGACGTAGCCGGGCACAAGCGGCAGAACGCAGGGAGAAAGGAACGAAATCGCTCCAGCCAGGAAGGTCACGACCAGGCCGACAAGACTGAGTTCGGCTGTCATGCCTCTGCTTCTCCGCGAGCAGGAACCGTATTGATCCGGAGCGCCCACCAGAAGCCGGCGAGCGGCACCACGATCCACTGCAGGACCGGGCTGAGGCCCGCATCAAGAACGGGGATCACAGGCATCAACTCGCGATAGGCCCAGGCTTCCCGCACCTCGATGTTCAGCCACTCGCTGAACATCGTATAGGCAAGCCCGAAGGCGATAGCGCCCGCTACAACCTGAACCCGTCGTTCGGCGGGCCAATCTCTGTTCCCGAACAGGAACAAGGACAGCATGACGGCGCTGAGCGCGATGAGGATATCGCCGCCGGTGCAATGAACAGCGGCGAAAACGATCTCTGCTGCGGAGCCGGTTTCCCACAGCGTATAGAGCGGCATGTGCGCGAACTCCCAGATCAGGTTCGCGGCCGCCACGAACCCCATGTAACGTCTCAGAGCCGTCAGCCATGTGAGCGCGCTGGCAGGAACGTGCGCGCCCGCAGTCCGGGAACTGTTCATTTGAAGATCCCCATGACCCTGTCCCACCAGCTGTCGGGTTCCGACGTGTCGGCAACCGGGGGCGCGTTCGTCAGACCGTTTATGTAGAGGACGAGATTGATCTGCCGGAACGCGGTTCCGTGAAACAGGCCGGCATGCCGGCTTCCCCTGTCGATGACATGGACAAGTGGGAACGATGGACTCCGATCGCTTAGTGCGGTGAAGCGGCGGGCACTTGCGGCCGCCGTTTCGTCCGAGGGCGACGCTGATCGCCAATTCGCGCGGTCCCATGACGGACCGTTGGCGCCGGGGCGATCAAGGATCGTCAGAAAGGTCACCATCTCCTTCATGGGCGTGACGTTCACCTGCTCCTGCACGGAGGCGAGGATTTCCTGTTGTTCCGCACAGGGAACGCCGCAATCGCCAGGCGCGAAGCTCAGAACAACGATGCTGTCCCCGAGGTCGCGGAGCGTCAGGCTTTGCCCCTGCTCAACCGTCAGCGCCAGGCCCGGGATCGACCGCTGGTCAGTCGGCTCGAAGGCCGGCTCCTTGGTAGCCATCACTTCATCCAACCGTTCACCAGGATGATGGGCGAAAGCCGGCATGGCCGCGACGAGAAGGCCGAGAATCAGGAGAGCCTTCATTGGGTGTCCTCCGCCGGACCCCCGGCCCCGACGCCGAGCACCGGCACAGAGACCGTGATCGCGCCGACGCGTTCGAATTGAAGGGTGAGGGGAAACCGGCCGCCTTCGGTCAGCCGTTTCTTCAACCCCATCAGCATGAGGTGCGTGCCGCCCGGCGCGAGGGCGACCCGTTCGCCCGCCGGCAAATCCAGCGCGTCGAGGTTCACCATCCGGCTGACGTCGTCGCTGTTCTCAATGGCGTGGATCATCACCCTGTCGGCGGCGGGGCTTTCGACCGCCAGCAGCTGGTCGTCGCGGGCGCTCTCCATGGTCAGATAGGCCACGCCGGGACGGGATACGAGAATGGTGGCGCGCGCCCACGGATCAATGATCCGGACCGCATCCTCGGCCATCGCGGCTAGTGGCGACATCGCCAGGACTGCGGCGATCAGCAGGGCGGTTCTCATTCTCCGTACCTTTCCATGGCGTCCCGGATCTTCCGGGCCATCTCTTCCGGGGGCTGGTCGCCTTCGCGGAATCCGGTCTCGAACTGTCCGTCGGGGGTCATCAGGTAGATGTAGCCCGAATGCGCCATGACATATCCGTCCGGGGCGCTGTCTTGCTCCATCCGTTCATAGAAGACGCGAAAGGCGTTCGCTGCGGCGGCGATATCGGCCTCGCTCCCCGTCAGGCCGACGAGCCCGGGATGGAACGCCGAGACATATTCGGCCAACGCTTCCGGCGTATCCCGGCCGGGGTCGACCGTAATGAACAGGGCCGCGACCCTTTCCGCGGTGTCGCCGAGCATGTCGAGAACCCTCGCCATATAGGCCAGCGTCGTGGGACACACATCGGGACAATGGGTGAAACCGAAGAACGCCAGCTGCCAGCGTCCGAGAAACGCGGCCTCGGTTACGCGCTTTCCGGTGTGATCGGTCAATGTGAATTCGGAGCGGATGACCGCTTCTCCGGTTCGGGTCGCCTGCCCGCTTTCCTGCGGCGCCGGCGTCCTCGTCATGTACAGTCCGGCAAGAACGAGCGCGGCGACGACCGCGAGACCCCAGAGCGCATACCGAATGCGGGCCAACCTCGAGGATGTGAACGAAGTCATCGGATCACCTCGGAATGCGCCCGCCCGCGCAGAATGCCCGGGCGGGCCACTACAATCAGCCGTCGCGAGAGTCGGGCGCGTGCGGGCCCGATTTCATGTGGTCCGTCATGGTCGCCATCATCTCGCGGCATTCCTCCATCATCGGGCCCATCTGCTGCATCATCTGCATCATGCCCATCATGCCGGACATCCCGTTTTCGTCCTGCATCATGCCCGGCATCCGTTCCTCCAGCTGTTGCGGCTGCTGCGGCTGCTGCTCGTCAGCGAAGGCAAGGGATGTCGCGGCGAACAGGCCGCCGACAACGGTCAGGGTCTTGAGGGTATTGCGCATGGTCGGTTTCCTTTCTCGGTTTTGGATCTCAGAGTTCTCCAGAACGCTGAGGGGTAACGTCAGGCACTCCTGGCCTGACTGATGCATTGCCGCGGGTCTTGCACCCGCCCGCACCGCCGCCGCGCATGCAGAAACCGAGCGCGCACATGACCAGACACGGGACGAAGGCGAGCAGGATCGGCGCGGCCTCGACCGCCGTTAGCCAACTCCAGTTCGAATACAGGCCGACGCCTGCGGCCGCGGCCGCCGCCAGCAAGAGGGTGCGGCGCTCTGTCGGCCAGGCCGGAAGGGTGCGTCGCGACGAGGCATGGGCTCCGTGGTCAGGAATATCCTCAGGCGTCATGGCCTTGTCTGCTTTCCTGTGTGTTCGGCGATCACGGTCTCCAGGAACGCAATCATCTCCGGCGTGTCCCATTCCGCCGGTCCGACGAGCCGGGCCAGTTCGTTGCCCTGGGGTCCGATCAACAGGGTCGTCGGCAATCCGAAGCCGCCAATCTTTCTGACCGACTCGCCCGTTTCATCGAGGAAAAGCCGAAGTCGCCGCACGCCCGTCTCCTCGAAGAAGCTCCGAACGACTCCGACGCCAGCCCTGTCGATCGAAAGGGCGATAACTTCGAAGCGTTCGCCGCCGAGCTGATCCTGAAGTCTGTCGAGCGTCGGCATTTCATGGCGGCAGGGCGGACACCACGTGGCCCAGATGTTGAGCAGAACGATCCGGCCTCGCCAGTCATCGAGGTTGTAGTCGCGGCCATCACCGTGCTTGAACCCGATCGGCGGGATTGGCTGCGGTTCATCATGCAGCGACATAGGCGCTTGTTCGGCGCGCAAGGCTGAAATGACGAGAATTACCGATATGGCGACGAACGCGAGCAGTCTCATGGCAGGGGTTTCCCTTCTTCGCGGAGCCGGCCGATCAGCGGCAGAATCACGTCCTTCAACGCCTGAGGGGTCACGGGGCCGACATGCTTGTAGGCGATGCGGCCGTCTGCGCCGATGACAAAGGTTTCGGGCACGCCGTAGACACCGAAGTCGATGCCGACCCGGCCATTGAGATCCGCTCCGGTCCGCGAATAGGGATCCCCAAGCTCGTCAAGCCATGCGGCCGCATCGTTCGGTCTGTCCTTGTAGTTGAGACCGTGAATCGGCACGGCCCGCGATCTGGCCAATTGCATGAACAACGGGTGTTCCGTGCGGCAGGCCGTGCACCATGACGCGAAGACATTGAGAAGACTGACTTCACCCCGGAGGTCCGCATCCGAAAGGCCCTGCGCGCGCCCCTGTACCGGTGGAAGGTCGAATGCGGGAACGGCCTTGCCGATTAACGCGGAGGGTATTTCCTTTGGATTGAGAGACAATCCGGTCCAGAGCGCCGCCGCTATCACGCCAAACAGCGCGACCGGGAAGGCGAAGCGCCAGTTCCTGACCAGGGTTCCAACACGGGTGCCGGCACTGACGGCGGGGTTCTCAGCCATTGCCGTCGTCCTTTCGCCGCCGGAAAAAGAGAAACTTGACCAGCGCGGCGATGGCCAGGACGAGGAGGATCAGGACCAACAGCCAGATCAATCCCGTGCCCCACATCATCCCGTATGAATCGTGCATCATTGCCTTGGTTCCTTCTCCATCCGCATCGCCGCCGCACGACGGCGGGCCCGGATATGCGCGGGCCAGTGCGATTTGATGAACGCCAGCACCGCCCGGATGTCGTTGTCGGAGAGCGCGTCGCCGAAGCCCGGCATATCGGTCTGGTAGCCGTCCGGGGCATGCGCGGCGAAGCCGTCGCGCGTGATGGCGAACAGGATTGCGTCAGGATGGTGCCAGGTGTGTCCGGTCTCGTCGTGAGGCGGTGCGGGCAGCCGACCGTCCGGCTTGCGTCGACGCCAGTCCGGCTGCCCTTCCAGTCGCGCGCCGTGGCAGGCTGCGCAGTGAAGCGCATAGAGTTCACCGCCACGCCTGATCTGCGCCCCTTCGTCAGGATCCGCCTGGGTGGCGGACGCCGGCCAGGCGACCGCCGCTGCCACTACGCCGGCAGCGAACAGGGAATACCGGCCCTGCCCGCGAAACATCGAGGCCACCACCCTCATTCGACCGCATAGACCGTGGGCGGAACCGGACCGATCTCATAGATCGTGAACGGCTGCGTCTTCACGCCGGACATGCCCGGCGAACCCTGCGGCATGCCGGGAAGCGTGATGCCCGCAATCTTTGGCTTCTCGCTCAGCAACCGCTCGACCGCGGCGACCGGCACATGACCGCTGACGACATAATTGTCGATCATTGACAGGTGGCAGCCTTCGAAGTTCTCCGGAATGCCGGCCAGCCTGCTCATCTGCGGCAGTTCGTGAGTCGGCTTCACGGTAACTTCGAATCCGTTCTGCCGCAGATAGTCGGCATAACCTTCGCAGCAGCCGCATTGGGGCGCCTTGTACAATGTGACGTCACGGGACGGCTGATCGGCGAATGCCGGCGCCGCGACGGCGAGGGCCAGCCCGAACAGGGCCGCCGAAATGATCTTGCGCATGATTGATTTCCTCTTTGTCGATGGGTCAGGCGACGCGAACGACGCCCATCATTCCCGTCGCCTGGTGCTCGAGAATGTGGCAATGGAACATCCAGTCGCCGGGATTGTCGGCGACGAAGGCGATCTCGACCCTCTCCCGCGGCGCCATCAGGACGGTGTCCTGCCATTCGCGGTGGGCCGTTGGCGCGCCGTCGCGCGAGATCACGCGGAACGAATGGCCGTGCAGATGCATCGGATGATGCCAAGCTGTCGCGTTGGTCATCGCGATGACATGGCTCCGGCCGCGTTCGAGCGTCAGCATCGGGTCGAGCACGTGGCCCTCGGCGGCCTTGCCGTTGATGAACCAGATGCCGTTGCCGCGCATCATGCCCATCATTCCACCGCCCATACCGCCCGAGCCGCCTTGCCCCATGCTGCCGCCCATCTCGCGCATCACCATCGCGCCCATCATGCCGCCGTTGAATACGACGTCGTGCCGACGCGCCATGGCGGGATCTGGCTCCGGCAGCGGGTTGGCTGGCAGGGCGACGGGCCAGTCGGGCGGGCCCTCCCGGAGCCGGGACCGGTCATAGGCGAAATCAACCAGCCGATATTCGAGGCCCTCGTAGAAACGATCGGTGACGGCGGCCCGGCTCCCCGGCTCACCGGTCATGTCGATGATCAGGTCGACGCGCATGGCCGGTCCGAGGACGACGAGACCGTTAAGCGGCTCGTGCGGGGTGACTGGCTGGCCGTCGAGTGCGATCACCGTGGGGGCGTGATCCCGGAAGTCGAGCCCGAAGATGCGGGCGTTCGCCGCGTTGATCAGCCGCAACCGGACCCGCTCGCCGCTACGCACCGGGAATTTGTCCGGCACGCGGCCGTTGATCGTGACCGTATTACCGACCCGGCCACCGTGGCTAATATCGTGGCGGTTGCCGAAGTCGTCGCTGATCTCGGCGGATTGCGTCAGCCGCCAGTCGTCGAGGACCCAGGTCACCTCGCGGTCCACACGGGACGGCTCCGCCTCCTCGATGATCAGGGGACCGTAGAGACCGCGCCCGACCTGTTCGAAGCTGCGCTGGTGCGGGTGATACCAGAACGTCCCGGCATCGACCGCATCGAACTCGTAGATGAAGGTCTCGCCGGCGGCGATCGGGCGTTGGGTCAGGTGCGGGACGCCGTCCATCGCGTTCGGCAGCCGCACCCCGTGCCAGTGGACCGTGGTTTTCTCGGCCAGAGCGTTCTCGACCATGATGCGAAGTCGCTCGCCCTGGCGAACACGGATCTCAGGACCCGGGACGGCACCGTTGTAACCCCAGGCCGGGGTCTCGCCGTGCAGATCAGGTGCGAGACGTGTCCGACCGGGCGCCGCGCGCAACGTGAATTCCTTGGTCCCGGCGGCGCGCGCGGCATTTGCCACAAGGTTCGGCAAGGCGAGTCCCGCCGCACCGGCAGAAATTGCTGTCAGCAGGCTTCGCCGCGATAGCGGCAGCGTAGGAACAGAAGACATTTTGGATGCTCATCTGATGCTCTGGTTGCACCACGCACAGAGATGTCGGCCTGTGCATGAGGTCAGGGCGATGATCCGGATGTTCATCCGGGTATCGCGCCGGCACGCAGGAATCAGAGCGCACCCCGATTCCCGTCGGATCAGATGAGGAGTCGCGGAGGATAGGGGTCGGGCTGGCCAACTCGCCCAGTCAGATGGTTTGTCTTTGGTGACGTGCCCGACTCCGCAATGCGCGGGCTGTACGAGTCACCCTGGCCAAGATGTGCTGCAAAGGAGATCGTGCAATCAATGTCGCACGTCAGCAGGTTGTCCTCGCCGTCGTCGACAGCGCCGCAATCCTGGCAATCCGCCATCTCGACCGCACCGATGTCGCCAAGAGCCATTTTCAGCGACATGGATGCCATTGCCGCCGAATTCAAAACCAAGCCCGCCGCGAACAGCGCGAACAGGGCAATGGTAAACATGTGGCTTCGACGGAACATCCAATGTTTCTACGTTGCCCGATCCCCGATGTGAAGAGGCAGGACGTCACATCTTCGGGAACAATCTTGCCTGGCGCGGGAGCAGGGCGTCGCCGCGTCGCTCCCAAGCTCTGTCGGGCGAGCACCGGCATCGCCGCGGTGATCGTCCTTGCCGTCGAGCGCATGCGCCAGGTGTTCGAAGGTGGTCACGTTCCGCACGTCAACGCCCGCCCCCCACATCCAGCAGCGCGCCGCTGACATAGGAGGCCGCGTCGGAGAGCAGCCAGACCACGGCGGCAGCCACCTCGGCCGGTGTGCCGGCGCGGCCGAGCGGCACGGTCGGTCCCACACGGCTCGCCTGATCGGGTATGCCGGCGCCCTCGTAGATTTCGGTGTCGATCAGTCCGGGCCGTACTGCGTTCACGCGAATGCCCTCGTCGGCGACCTCGATCGCTAGTCCGTGCGTCAAGGTGTCGATGGCGCCCTTGGAGGCGGCATAGGCCGCGAACGCGCCCGGCGCGCCATGCACCGATCCCCGCGACGAGATATTGACGATCACGCCGCCATCGCCACCACGGCTGCGCGCCATCCGCCTTATCGCCTCCTGGGTGGAGAGGATCGTACCGGTCAGGTTCGTCCGCCACATCGGGTCGAGCACCGCCGGATCCAGATCTACCAGCTTGCCATGGGGCTGGAGGACGGCGGCGTTGTTGACAAGGCCGCGGACCGGCCCCGCCTCGGCCGCGGTCTCGAAGAGGCGGGCGACATCCGCCTCTACGCCGGCATCGGCCTGGACGGCGATCGCCTCGCCAGCGCAGGAGGCCGCGACCGAGGCCGCGGCATCGTCCCGGCTGTGATAGCTGAAGACAACGCGCCAGCCGGCAGCCACTGCCTCCTGCACACATGCGGCGCCAATGCCGCGACTGCCGCCCGTGACGACCAGCACCGGGGTCAATGTCCGGCGCCTTCAAGCATCTCGACCAGCCAGGCATCGGCGATCTCGGGTGCTTCGTAGAACAGCCAGTGTCCCGCCCCCGGCACGACCCGGAAATCCAGTCCGGGATCGAAGCGTCTCAGCGCAGCTTCCTGGCGCGCGCGCTGCTCGGGCGGGTTGAAGATGTCGGCGCCGCCCCAGATGGCGCAGAGCCGCGCCGTCACCTGCGGCAGCACCTCCAGCAGCGTGGTCGTGTCGGGATACTTGCCGCAGCGGACGCGGGCGCGCTCGATGTTGTCGCGCTGGATGCGGACTGCCAGATCATCGACCTTGTGGGCATCGGCGATCATCAGCTTGGCCAGGTTGTGGCGGTGGACGGCATCAATTTCCGGGCCGCTCATGCCCGGGCGCATCGCGAAAAGTTCCGTGCCGTCCGGCGGTGTCGTCCGCATCCCGAAGCCGCCGGGACCGCTCAGCACGAGACAGTCCACGCGGCGGCCAAGGCGGGCGGCCATGTGGCCAGCAATGATCCCGCCATAGGAGAAGCCGACGATATCGAGCGATGTGTCCGGCCCGAGCAGTTCGTCGAGGCCGGTCAGCAGAAGCGTCGCGAGATGTTCGGGGGCGTGCGGTTCGGGCGGCGTGTCGGAGCGGCCATAGCCCGGCATGTCGGGCACGAGCACCCGGAACTGCTTCGCCAGGGGCCCAATGTTGTATGCGAAATGCGTCCAGCCGCCGAAGTCGCCGTGCAGCAGGACCACGGCGCGCCCCGCGCCGAAGCAATGCCAGGCGACCTGAGCCCCGGGGCCGCCAGTCATGACGAGTTCGGCGGACGCTTCCAGGTCGGATACGGGATCGATGATGTCTTCGGGGAATTTCAAACCACGCTCCTGCTTTTGCGGCTGAGCTGTCCTGTATGGGCGAAGCCCGCCGTCCCCCGCCATCGGTTTCTTGCGCTCGAACGCTATCGGTTCCGCAGTGCGCTGGCCCGAAGGTGCACCTTGCGGAGCCACCCGGACGGCGCCACATCGCTCTCCATCAGTGGAGCAAGTCGATGTCCTGCGACTACGATCTGGCCATCATCGGCACCGGCGTTGCCGCCAGCACCGTCGCCACCAAGGTCCGCGCAGCGGGCCAGAGCGTCGTGGCAATCGATTCCAGACCCTTCGGCGGAACTTGCGCCCTCAGAGGCTGCGATCCAAAGAAGCTGCTGCTTGCCGGTGCCGACGCGGTCGATCACGCGCAGCGGGCGACGGCCAAGGGGGTCAGGGCCGAACCCGTACTCGATTGGCCGACACTGCAATCCGCCAGGCGACGCTTCACGAATGAGATGCAGGAAAGCATGGAGGAACTCTACGAGAGTCATGGAATCAAGGGCTTTCACGGCCGCGCCCGCTTCACGGGAACGAACAGCCTGGCGATCGGTGACACGAAAATCAGCGCCGAGCACATCCTGATCGCCGCCGGTGCCGAGCCCGTCTCTCTCGATATGCCGGGCGCCGAGCATCTGACAACAAGCGATGAGTTCCTCGAGCTTGACCGCCTGCCGCAGAGGATCGTCCTGGTCGGCGGCGGCTATGTGGCCGCCGAATTCTCCCATATCGCTGCCTGCGGCGGGGCGGAGGTGACGATCCTGCAGCGCGGCGAGCGCCTGCTGAAGAACTTCGATCCCGATCTCGTGGGCTGGCTCGCCGGGAAGTTCGAACGCCTCGGCATCGAAGTCGAGACCGGGACCGAGGTCCGCTCCATCGAAACGAACGACAATGAGTTGGTTGTGACGGCGCGACGCGGGGACAGGACGATCCGACGAGCCGCCGACCTGGTTGTCCATGCGGCGGGACGAGTTCCGGCTCTGGAAGACCTCAATCTGGCTGCGGGCGGCGTGGACGTCCGCGGCGGACGCCTCGTGCTGAACGAGTTTCTGCAGAGCGCCTCCAACCCCTCAGTCTACGCCGCCGGCGACGCGGCGCAGATGGGGCCACCACTGACCCCAGTATCAAGCCAGGACGGCCATGTGGTCGCGGCGAATCTGCTGGAGGGCAACCATCGAAGTCCGGACTACCGGGGGACGCCCAGCGTCGCTTTCACCCTCCCGCCCATTGCGGCCGTCGGCTTCTCCGAGGCGGAGGCCCGAAACCTGGATCTGGCGTTCACCGTGAACAGCGATCTGGCATCGGACTGGTTCACGGCAAGGCAGGCCGATGAACCGGTCTACGGTTACAAGGTGCTCGTGGAGGACGAGACCAGGCGAATCCTCGGCGCCCATCTCGTCGGACCCCGCGTCGACGAAGTGATCAACCTGTTTGCCCTGGCCATCCGGGCGCAGATGACGGCCGATCAACTGAAGCAGATGCCGTTCGCCTATCCGACCACCGCGTCAGATATCCCTTCGATGCTGTCGTGAAGTGGCGAACATATTTACACGCTGCTTCGGCCATTCGGTCAGACATGAACAGCGTCCCCACAGAAGCATAAAGCGATTACTGAACTGGCCCCGTCACCGTGATTGGAGCCGGAAAATCCACAATCCAGTGGTTCAAGTGAGCAACTCCCTCCCGTTGGACAGGTTCGACGGCGATTCCAGCTACAGGTCGGCGCATGCGAGATAGCTCGCATCAATGCAGTATCGGCAGCGTTCATAAGCCGAGAAATTCATACTTCTTTTTCAATTAACCGATCTATGGCAGAATAAAAGCGTAATTCAAGGACTTATGGATGCGCCCACGTCCATTAATCAGAAAATGGGCTTTCTTTTTGGCCCATATTGCGATCGTAGGGATCGCGCTTGGTGATCTTGATCCTTGGTTTTTGTCCGGCGTCGTCGCAGCGATCTTGTTCGTCAATCTGACACGGCATCCAGAGGCCATCAGGAAGGCACCGAATGTTGGCCTCATCCTCCAGATGCTTCTCATCTCTGCGGCGACGACCGTCGCGCTGTATGGCGCTGTTGAGATCGTCGAGCAGATTCTGGTCGACTGATCCATATCAATTCGGCCGATTCTGCATCGTCGGCGCGGCCGTCTATCAGAGCGGCGGAATTATCGAAACTGATATTGGCCTTGGGCAAATTTGCGAAATGCTTGAGCGACACTTCATCGATCAGAAGCGACGACAAGTAGGCGGATTATTGGTATGGATATGAGCGGCGCGAAGATGTGATTTTCGACTTGACCGAGGCGGCCATGAGCAAGACTAGTGGTGCAACTGGTGAAAATGAGGATAAAGCTATTGTTGACATCGAGACGGTGAAGGAGAAGGTCACGAACACAGGCCTAATTTCTGATTTACAGGCCAGCGCTGCAATACACTTTCATCGTTCCCATCGGTTTTTTGCTCACTCGACACCTAGCGCATCCGAGGCCGAATGGCACCGGCTTGCCGATCATCTATCGTCCACGAGCCGGCACGCCGAGAACTTCGCCCGACACTTTGCCCCCGACGCGGCCGCTGTCGCCGGACTGCTCCATGACCTCGGCAAGTACAGCCCGGCCTTTCAGGCGCGG
Organism: Minwuia thermotolerans; assembly: GCF_002924445.1. Classification (NCBI taxonomy): domain Bacteria; kingdom Pseudomonadati; phylum Pseudomonadota; class Alphaproteobacteria; order Minwuiales; family Minwuiaceae; genus Minwuia; species Minwuia thermotolerans. The sequence continues at coordinate 11,044 of NZ_PIGG01000032.1, read as the reverse complement.
CTCCGAGGGGACCCGAAACGCGTCGATCATTCGACTGCCGGCGCCATCGAGGCGATGCGCCTCTACGGGCCACTGGGCAAGCTGATCGCCTATGCAGTCGCCGGACACCACGCGGGTCTCGCCAATGGCGCCGGTCATGAAGGCGAGCGTCGACCGTTGGTCGACCGGCTGGCCGATACCCCGCCGCCGCTGGACAAGACATGGCAGTCAGAAATCGGCCTGCCGCCGGGATTGGGCGAACCGGAACTCGCAACACGGTCGGCCGACCGCGCGGGATTCCAGTTCGCGTTTCTGACCAGGATGTTGTTCTCCGCCCTGGTTGACGCGGACTACCTCGACACCGAGGCCTACTACGCTCGGATCGAGGGGCGGGAACATGTTCGCGGCGGGTACCCTTCGCTCGCGCCGCTCCGCGAGGCGCTTGACGCCGAACTGGCGCAACTGTCCGTCGAGGGCCCTGTCAATGAGCTTCGCCAGCGCGTTCTTGCGCACGTCCGCGGCCAAGCCGCCGGGAAGCCGGGACTATTCTCGCTCACGGTTCCGACGGGTGGCGGCAAGACGCTGACATCGCTCGCCTTCGCACTCGATCATGCGCTGGCCAACGGTCTTGAGCGTATCGTCTATGTCGCCCCCTTTACCAGCATAATCGAGCAGACGGCCCGGGTCTTCCGGACGTCGCTCGGAGCGCTTGGCGAGGCGGCCGTGCTCGAGCATCACAGCGCCTTCGAGGACGAGAAGATCGGCGGTCGGGAGGCTGCCGACAAGCTTCGGCTGGCGATGGAGAACTGGGACGCGCCTGTCGTCGTCACCACGGCCGTGCAGTTCTTCGAGAGCCTGTTCGCGGACCGGCCGTCGCGCTGCCGCAAACTGCACAACCTGGCCGGCGCCGTCATCGTGCTCGACGAGACGCAGACACTGCCATTGGCGCATCTGAGACCTTGCGTCGCCGCGATCGACGAACTGGCGCTGAACTACCGCTCCAGCGTCGTGCTCTGCACCGCGACGCAGCCGGCGCTGAACGAGAGCGACGATCCCGCCCGCTCCTTCGCCGGAGGCCTTCGCGGAGTCCGGGAGCTGGTGCCCGATCCGCCGGCGCTGCACACGTCGCTACGGCGGGTCACGGTCCGCATGGCCGGCCAGCTCGACGACGAGGCGCTGGCCGAGCAACTGCTGGCGCGCGAACAGGTGCTCTGCATCGTCAACAACCGCGCCCATGCCCGCGCCGTCTTCGAGCGGCTGCGCGGCGAGCCGGGCGCACGGCACCTGACCACCTTGATGTATCCGCGCCATCGCGCTCGCATCCTCAGGGAAGTGCGCGCTGACCTGACGGCGGGAAGGCCTTGCAGGCTGGTCGCGACCTCTCTGATCGAAGCCGGCGTCGACGTCGATTTCCCCGCCGTCTTCCGCGCCGAGGCCGGCATCGATTCGATCGCCCAGGCCGCAGGCCGCTGCAACCGCGAAGGCCGCCGCCACCGGACGGACAGCATCGTCACGGTCTTCCGCCCAGTCGGCTGGAATCCGCCACCGGAACTGGCCCGTTTCGCCGAGGTCGCGGCCGAGGTTCTTCGCCGGCACAAGGCCGACCCCCTGGGCCCGGATGCAATCGACGACTATTTCAGGCAGCTCTACTGGCTGCGCGAACTCGCCGGCAGCGGTCTCGACACGGCGCGCATCATTGCGCGCTGCGATACCGGCGCCCGGTCGCTGGATTTCCCGTTCGAATCGATCGCGAAGGAATTCCGGATCATCGAATCGGCGATGCAGCCACTGATCGTGCCGGGTGACGAGAGGGCCTGCGGCCTGGTCCGCCGGCTCGCCTGGTCCGAACGGCCCGGCGGAATCGCCCGCAAACTGCAGCCATATGTCGTCCAACTCCTGCCGCGCCAGATCGCAGCGCTCATGGCGAACGGAAATATTCTGGCACTCAATCATGAACATCTTGGCAATCAGTATCTGAAGTTGTCTAATATGGCTGCCTACGACCCTGAGTGCGGGCTCGACCTGGACCACTCGGGATTCAGGGACGCGAACAAGCTGGTCATTTGACCGGCCTGCGAAGGAGGGCGTGATGACCTACGGTGTCCGGCTCCATGTCTGGGGCGAGAACGGCTGCTTCACCCGGCCGGAGATGAAGGTCGAGCGGGTCTCCTACGACGTCATGACCCCGGCCGCCGCGCGCGGCATCCTGGAGGCGATCCACTGGAAGCCGGCCATCCGCTGGGCCGTCGACCGCATCACGGTCCTGAAGCCCGTTCGCTTCGAGACCATCCGACGCAACGAGGTCGGCGCCAAGGCGTCGGTGCGCAACGCCGCGGCCGCCATGAAGGCGGGCAGCACGGCGGGACTGCGTCTCGGCGTCGAGGACGAGCGCCAGCAACGCGCGGCGACCGTGCTCCGCGACGTCGCCTATCTGATCGATGCTCATTTCGATCTGACGCCGCGCGCCGGCGCCGAGGATGCGCCCGGCAAGCATCTCGACATGTTCAACCGCCGCGCCGCCAAGGGGCAGTGCTTTCAGCAGCCCTGTATGGGCGCGCGCGAGTTTCCGGCGCATTTCGAACCGGTTCCGGACCCGCCGCCGGCGCCTGCAGACGAGCTGGCCGGCGAACGCGACCTCGGCTGGATGCACCACGATTTCGACTTCGGCCGCGAGATCGAGCCACGTTTCTTCCGCGCCGTGATGCGGGACGGGGTGATCGAGGTGCCACCGCTCGATTCGGCGGAGCTTCGGACATGACGGTCCTGCAGGCCCTCGACCGGCTCTACGGGCGGCTCGCCGATGCGGAAAAAGTGCCGCCCTTCGGCTATGCGAGCGAGAAGATTTCCTTCTGTATCATCCTCGCGCCCGACGGCCGTCCGGTCGCCGTCCGCGATCTCCGGGACCAGACCGGCAAACGGCCGCGCCCCGCCGCGGTCGAGGTGCCCCAACAGGCGAGCCGGCGCACCTCCGGCGTGCAGGCCAACTTCCTCTGGGACAAGACATCCTACGCACTGGGTCTCACCGCTGACAAACCGGGGAAGAAGCGCGACCCTGCGTCCGAGCACCGGGCTTTCGTCGAGTTGCACGAAACGCTCCTGCGAGGCGCTGAAGACGCGGGTCTGCTGGCGCTTCTTGGGTTCCTGCGCACTTGGCGCCCCGAACGGTTCGAAGCCCCGCCGTTCTCGGGCCGCGGGAATCCAGAGGATATTCTCGATGCGAACGTCGTGTTCGAGCTAGACGGCGCACCCGGCGAGTTCGTCCACGACCGGCCGGCCGCAAGGGACATCTGGGCGAGATACCGCGCGGAGGCGGCGGGCGCGGAAGGAATGTGCCTCGTGACCGGCGAGGTCGGGCCGATCGCCGAACTCCACCCGGCCATCAAAGGTGTCCCGGGCGGCCAGATGGCCGGAACGGCGCTCGTTTCCTTCAACCTCGACGCCTTCAACTCCTTCGGCAAGAAGCAGGGCGCCAACGCGCCGGTCTCGGAACAGGCAGCGTTCCGCTATACGACGGCGCTCAACCATCTGCTGGCGTCCGACTGGCGGCACGGCAACCGCATCATGGTCGGCGGCGACACGACCGTCGTCTTCTGGGCGGAAGCGCCGGATGCGGCACGGGCGGCAGCGGCCGAAAGCCTGTTCGCGACACTGTTGGATCCGCCGACCGACGAGCAGGAGGCGGCGCCAGTGCGGGAAACGCTCAAGAGCCTGGCCCGGGGCCGGCCCCTTTCCGAGATTTCGCCGGGCGTCGATGATGCGACCCGCTTTTTCATCCTGGGCCTGGCGCCGAACGCGGCGCGGCTGTCCGTCCGGTTCTGGCTCGAGTCGGATCTGGGCGTGCTGGCGCGCAATGCCGCCCGGCATCACGAGGATCTTGTGCTCGAGCCCTCGCCCTTCCGGGCGCCGCCGTCGGCGCGGCGGCTGCTCGTCGAAACCGCTGCGCAAGGCAAGCGGGAGAATATCCCGCCCTTGCTGGAAGGCGCGCTGATGCGCGCGATCCTGACCGGCGGGCGCTACCCGCAGACGCTGTTTTCTGCGGTGATCATGCGCCTGCGCGCCGACCGGGACGTCAACGGCCGCCGCGCGGCCATCCTGAAAGCCTGTCTCAACCGCAACACCAACAGGGAGGCGTCGATGAGCCTGGACCGCAATGAGGCCAATCCGGGATACCGGCTCGGCCGCCTGTTCGCCGTAATGGAGTCGATCCAGCAAGCGGCATTGGGAAAGACGATCAACGCGACGATCCGGGACCGTTTCTACGGCGCCGCGTCGGCGACGCCGGCGTCGGTCTTCCCGGTGCTGCTGCGCACGGCGGGCCATCACCTCTCCAGCATCAGGAAGGGTGAAAAGGGTGGCCTGGCCAGGTGGTTCGAAAGGGAGATGGGCGAGATCGTGGACGGCCTGCCGAACGCGTTTCCCCGCAACCTCCGGATCGAGGACCAGGGGCGTTTCGCCATCGGCTACTACCACCAGCGCTTCGAAAAGCGCGCTGATGCGCCTGCCGAAGCCAAGGATTCCCCCAACCCCGAAACCGTCGAGGCCTGACCCATGAACGCGATCGCAAACCGCTACGAGTTCGTCTACCTGTTCGATGTCGAGAACGGCAATCCCAATGGCGACCCGGATGCCGGCAACCTGCCGCGGCTGGATCCGGAGACCAACCAGGGGCTGGTGAGCGACGTCTCCCTCAAGCGCAAGGTCCGAAACTTCATCCAGCTCGCGAGGGACAGCGCGCCGCCGCACGCCATCTACGTCCAGGAAAACGCGATTCTGAACGACCAGCACCGAAAGGCCTATGCGGCCGTCCGCACGGACGACGGCTCGGTGACGTCCGCGAAGGCCCTCAACCCGAAGAACGACGATGAGTCCAAGGCGCTTCAGGCGTTCATGTGCGGCAATTTCTACGACATCCGGACATTCGGCGCCGTGATGAGCACCGGGATCAATTGCGGCCAGATACGGGGGCCCGTGCAGTTCGCGTTCGGGCGCTCCATTGAGCCGATCATACCGCTGGAAATCTCGATAACGCGCATGGCCGCAACCAACGAGAAGGAGAAGGCGCAACGGCAGGAAGGCGCGGACGATCAGCGTGTCGACAACCGCACCATGGGGCGCAAGCACATCGTGCCCTACGGGCTCTATCGCGCCCACGGTTTCGTTTCCGCGAAGCTCGCCGAGAAGACCGGCTTCTCCGACACCGACCTGGATCTTCTCTGGCAGGCGCTCGTCAACATGTTCGACCATGACCGCTCCGCCGCACGCGGGGAGATGGCGGCGCGCGAGCTGATCGTCTTCCGGCACGACAGCGCCCTCGGCAACGCGCCGGCGCATGCGCTCTTCGACCGCGTCACGGTCGGGCGCGCGAACGGCGACGACGCTCCCGCCAGGCGGTACGCGGACTACAGGGTCCAGGTCGACGAGGCGGGCCTGCCGGCGGGCGTGACGGTGCAGCGGATGATCTGAGGTCCCCCATGCCGGAGCCACCCGCCGACGACGAGCCCGTTCCGCTCTCGGCGCTTCAGCACTATCTCTTCTGTCCCCGCCAGTGCGCGCTGATCCACGTCGAACGCATCTGGACGGAGAACCGCGAGACGGCCGAGGGCCGGCTGCTCCATGAACGCACGGACCGGCCTGGCGCGGGCGTCCGCGGGAGTGTCCGGATCGAGCGGGCGGCGCCCCTCCGTTCGATAGAACTCGGCGTGTCGGGCATTGCGGACGTCATCGAGTTCCATATCGGCGACGATGGGGAGACGCCCTATCCGGTCGAGTACAAGCGGGGCCGTCCGAAGGCGCACCGCGCGGACGAGGTTCAGCTCTGCGCACAGGGAATGGCGCTCGAGGAGATGACCGGCCGGGCGGTTGCGGGAGGTGCGATCTACTACGGCGCCGCGCGCCGCCGCCGCGAGGTGGATTTCGATCCGGAATTGCGTGATCTGACCCGCGCGGTCGCGGCCGCGACAGCGGCGATGCTCGGATCCGGGACGACACCGCCGGCCGTCTACGACGCCGCCCGCTGCGACCGTTGCTCGCTCTACGGCGATTGCCTGCCGAAGACATTCGGCCGACGCCGCGATCTCGGTTCGTGGCTTCGGCGTCTGGTCGAGGACAGCGGCCCATGAAGCAGCACCTCAATACCCTCTATGTGCAGACCGAGGGCGCTTGGTTGCGGCGCGAAGGCGAAACCGTCGTCGTCGTAATTGACGGGGTCGAGCGCGCCAGCCTGCCGGTGCACAAGCTGGACGGTGTCGTCTGTTTCGGCCGGGTCGGCCTATCCGCCCCTCTGATGGGCTTCTGTGCGGAACGTAATGTTGCAGTGAGCTTTCTCTCTCCCAACGGGCGTTTCCTTGCCCGCGTGGTCGGGCCGCAGGGCGGAAACGTCCTGTTGCGCCGGCGCCAGTATCGGCTGGCCGACGACCCTGACGGCGCCGCCGCCGTCGCCGCCGCGCTGATCGTGGGGAAGACCCTGAACCAGCGAACCGTATTGCGCCGCGCGCTGCGCGATCACGGCCCGTCCATGACGGACGAGGCCAGGATGTCCGTCAAAGCGGCCGAGCGTCGATTGACCGATGTCGCCCGGCGCCTGCGCGCCACGAATGCGCTGGACAGCGTTAGGGGCCTGGAGGGCGAGGCCGGCCGGAGCTATTTCGCCGTATTTGACCGCCTTTTGCGCGTCGCGGATCCGGCGCTGCGTTTCAGGGGACGGAGCCGCAGACCGCCGCTCGATCCCGTCAATGCGGTCCTTTCCTTCCTCTACGCCATGCTTGGGCACGATTGCCGCTCTGCGATCGAGGTCACGGGACTCGATGCGGCGGTCGGGTTTCTTCACCGCGACAGGCCGGGACGCCCCGGCCTTGCGCTCGATCTGATGGAGGAGCTTCGCGCGCCCCTTGCCGATCGTCTGGCGCTGTCGATGTTCAATCGCCGCCAGCTCGGTCCGCGGGACTTTGACCGTTCCGGGACAGGTGCGTTCACGCTGATGGACGATGCAAGGCGGCGCGTCCTTGTCGCCTGGCAGGAGCGCAAGCGCGAGGAAATCCATCATCCGTTTCTTGGGGAGCGCACGGCCATCGGCCTCATCCCGTCCCTGCAGGCGCAGCTTCTCTCACGCTGTCTGCGCGGAGATCTGGACGGCTACCCGCCCTTTGTCTGGAAATGAGTTGCGGCCATGATGGTGCTGGTTAGCTACGATGTGCAGACGGGTGATCCCGGCGGGGCCAGGCGACTGCGGCGCATCGCGCGAGCGTTGAAGGACCATGGTCAGAGGGTTCAGTACTCGGTGTTCGAATGCGATGTCGAGCCGGCGCAGTGGGCCATTCTGAAACAACGCCTGCTCGGCGAATTCGAGCCCGACAAGGACAGTCTTCGATTTTATCATCTGGGGGGCAATTGGCATCGCCGGATCGAACATCACGGCGCCAAACCCGCCATCGATCTGGATGGGCCGTTGTTGTTTTAGCATTGCGCGAACCCAAAGCGGTCGCGATCTGCCCGGCAGGTTCGCGCGGCGCGTTCTTTGAAATTGTACAACGCCTTGGCGAGCCCTTTCGGGGACGGTTGACTTACGATCCGGCCCGAAACGGCTGGTTCGCGCAATCGGCCCATTTCTCTCCAATGTTTCAGGGAGTTATGATACCCGCAGTCGCGCCCCCTGCGGGCGCGTGGATCGAAACGATCCGAACCTCGGCCGGGTCATGTGGACGGAGCCGGTCGCGCCCCCTGCGGGCGCGTGGATCGAAACGCTATGTCGACGACAGTTCGCGCCTGCAGGGACCGGTCGCGCCCCCTGCGGGCGCGTGGATCGAAACACGGTCATCATCAACATGCTGATCGGCTGGGTCGCGTCGCGCCCCCTGCGGGCGCGTGGATCGAAACCACGACCAGTACGACCGGGTCGACCAGTTGATGAAGTCGCGCCCCCTGCGGGCGCGTGGATCGAAACCCGACGTGAAGGACAAGGTGACCGACATGGCGAGCGTCGCGCCCCCTGCGGGCGCGTGGATCGAAACACCGAGCGGAGCTCCAACGTCCGCAAGATCACCGGTCGCGCCCCCTGCGGGCGCGTGGATCGAAACGCCAATGCGATCGAGACCCTGTTCCGATCCATGCGGTCGCGCCCCCTGCGGGCGCGTGGATCGAAACATCTACGAGACCGACGGCGCCGGCCGCCCTGCGCGGTCGCGCCCCCTGCGGGCGCGTGGATCGAAACCGGAACCTGGAGTTGAATCAGCGCGTCGACATGGTGTCGCGCCCCCTGCGGGCGCGTGGATCGAAACGAACTGATCGACCGCGGTCTCCGCAAGGACGACCGTCGCGCCCCCTGCGGGCGCGTGGATCGAAACAACTCAGCGCGCTGTCTCGTGACCTGGAACAGCACGTCGCGCCCCCTGCGGGCGCGTGGATCGAAACCATCGGCTCTACACGCGCAGCCGCAGCGACGCCGGTCGCGCCCCCTGCGGGCGCGTGGATCGAAACGCCGTGAACGTCGGTGTCGACCATGATCCGGCGCCGGTCGCGCCCCCTGCGGGCGCGTGGATCGAAACGTCAAACGCGGACGGATAGAACATTGCGATGCAGGTCGCGCCCCCTGCGGGCGCGTGGATCGAAACTCCTTGCGGCCCAGCGCGATTTGTATGATGATGAAGTCGCGCCCCCTGCGGGCGCGTGGATCGAAACCGCGAGTACATCCCCGGCCTGCGCGATGGCGGCGAGTCGCGCCCCCTGCGGGCGCGTGGATCGAAACTCGCTGGACCCGAGCCCGGAGGTCCGCGAGTTGCGTCGCGCCCCCTGCGGGCGCGTGGATCGAAACCTGAACGCCGGGATTGATCTGGTGAGCGGGTTGTGTCGCGCCCCCTGCGGGCGCGTGGATCGAAACGCGTCGCTGCTGTCGGAAGTGGTGCGCGCGATCCGTCGCGCCCCCTGCGGGCGCGTGGATCGAAACGCCTGTTCCGCGACCGAGGGCGGTCACACTGGCGAGTCGCGCCCCCTGCGGGCGCGTGGATCGAAACCGCTGCTTCAGCGCTATCCGTTCCCGCTCAAATGGGGTCGCGCCCCCTGCGGGCGCGTGGATCGAAACCGTCCACCGTGGCCGTGTCGTCCTGCGCATCCGGGCGTCGCGCCCCCTGCGGGCGCGTGGATCGAAACCTCTCGAAGCCACGGACGACCCGCTGCGGATGCTGTCGCGCCCCCTGCGGGCGCGTGGATCGAAACCGTGATCGGGAATACATCATTGCTCATCGCTTCGCGTCGCGCCCCCTGCGGGCGCGTGGATCGAAACCAGCCCGAGTCTCTCGCGATGCCAGCGGTCCACGTCGCGCCCCCTGCGGGCGCGTGGATCGAAACCGTGCGCGCCCATCGCGCTCTCTATCGCGTCGTACGTCGCGCCCCCTGCGGGCGCGTGGATCGAAACACCGCAAGGTGTTTGAGTGCCGCATTCGCCCCGACGTCGCGCCCCCTGCGGGCGCGTGGATCGAAACACTCAATACCGGCGACATACGAACCATCTTCGCCGGTCGCGCCCCCTGCGGGCGCGTGGATCGAAACGCCGCTCAATCAATCCCAGCATATCGTCTCGGTAGTCGCGCCCCCTGCGGGCGCGTGGATCGAAACACGCGAGGCTGGGCGGACGTCGCGACCGTCTGGGTCGCGCCCCCTGCGGGCGCGTGGATCGAAACTACCGCGAGCAGCGCGAGCGCCGGCAGCGCCTGCGGTCGCGCCCCCTGCGGGCGCGTGGATCGAAACATCCGAACGTGAGCGGGGTCCACGTGCCCCAGATAGTCGCGCCCCCTGCGGGCGCGTGGATCGAAACGTAACCCCGCCATCCTGAATGTCGATGACAATGCGTCGCGCCCCCTGCGGGCGCGTGGATCGAAACTCTGTATGAAACTCTATATCCGCACGCGCATGCGGTCGCGCCCCCTGCGGGCGCGTGGATCGAAACTCCCCATAGTACGGGCCGCGATAGCCGTAGAGCGGGTCGCGCCCCCTGCGGGCGCGTGGATCGAAACTCCGGAAGCTCGACGCCCTTCTCGGCCGCCATCTCGTCGCGCCCCCTGCGGGCGCGTGGATCGAAACATGACGTGGTAGGTGCCGCCATGGGCGACGATCTCGTCGCGCCCCCTGCGGGCGCGTGGATCGAAACTTCATGAAGCAGATGAGCGCCGTGACGCCGGAAGTCGCGCCCCCTGCGGGCGCGTGGATCGAAACTCGCATATCTGCTCGCCGTCGCCGCCGTTATGGCGTCGCGCCCCCTGCGGGCGCGTGGATCGAAACTCCCTTGCTGATAAATCCAATATAATCCGTTATCGTCGCGCGCCCTGCGGGCGCGTGGATCGAAACGTGGAATAACTGGAGGTCTAAATGAGGTATCGTCGTCGCGCCCCCTGCGGGCGCGTGGATAGAAACGTAGTTGCGCATCAGCCGCCCGTTCCCCCGTTGCTCCGCGTCGCGCCCCCTGCGGGCGCGTGGATCGAACCATGGTCCAATTGAAGGCGTCGTTCGACAGGCCCAGTTCGCGCGACCTCTAAAGGCCTGGTGGCTCAATCTTACGGTCCATAGACTACCAGCCAGCAATTTCACATTGCATTGGACTTCGCCCGGCAGGCAAGCATGCATGCTGTCGGGACCGGCGGCGCGGACATGCGCGGCCGGTCCCGGCCCGGCCTCCGCATCGCGGTCCGGGCTTCTCCTGGTGACAGCGCCGGCATCGGGCTGGCGCCGAACGAAGCCACGGAGACCGACCATGACCAAGCTCAATGACAGGCATATCGCCATCCTCGCCAACGCCGCCAACCGTACTGACGGCTGCGTCCTGCCGCTGCCGGAAGGCATTCAGGTGAAGGGCGGCGCACTCACTGCCATGCTGCGGGCCCTGGAGCGCCGCGGCCTGGTCGAGCGCTCGGCGGACGATGCCTGGACCATCACCGAGGCCGGCCGTGCAGCGGTCCCAGGGGCGGCCGCGACTGAGGCCGGCGAGAGCGAAGACGAGAACGCGGCGCCGCAGGTGGCGACCGCGGATTCGAACGCAGATGACGGGGATAGCGCCCCGAAGCCGCTCTTCCGTCCCGGC
>NZ_PIGG01000031.1:300000-538701 GCF_002924445.1 Minwuia thermotolerans | reverse complement strand
CTTCGGCGAGGAGGCCCCCCAGGGACAGTTCGCCGAGGTGCTCAACGCGGCGGGCCAGAATGCGCTGGTGATCGATCACGGCGCGCTGCTGCTCACCGCCGACTTCGTGCGCGCCGGTTCCGACCTGATCCTTCAGGGCAAGGACGGCACGAAGATCCTGATCGTCGACTTTTTCGGCACAGAGACGCCGCCCGACCTATACACGCTCAACGGCGCGCAGATCGCCGGCCACCTGGCCGAGCTGCTCGCCGGGCCCAGGGCGGGCGGTCTGGCGCAGCTCGGCGCCGGTCTCGGCAATCCCATCGGCGTGGTGGAAGCGGTCGATGGCGTGGTCGTCGCCACCCGCACCGATGGCAGCCGCGTCGAGCTGTCCGCAGGCGATCCGGTCTATCAGGACGACGTGATCGAGACTGCCGCGGGTGGCGCCTGCGGCCTGCGTTTCAATGACGACACCACCTTCTCGATCGGCCAGGACGCCCGCATGGTCATCGACGATTTCGTCTATGATCCGAGCGCCGGCACCGGCAGCGCAGTGATGAACGTCCTGCAGGGTTCCTTCTCGTTTGTCTCCGGCCAGGTCGCCCAGAGCGGCGACGACGCGCTGCAGGTCAAGACCCCGGTGCTGACCATCGGTATCCGCGGCACCTACGTGACCGGCCAGGGCGCGCAGGAGGGCGAGGAATCGGAAGTCGTCAATCTGCCCGACGACAACGGCCAGACGGGTTCCGTCTTCGTCTCCAACCAGGCGGGCGGGGTTCTGCTCACCCAGGCCTATGAGGGCACGTCGACCAGCAGTCAGTTCCAGCCGCTCAGCGCCCCGCGGATCTACAGTCCGGAGGAAGTCAATCAGAAGTACGGCAACGCGCTGGACTTCCTGCCACCGACATCGGATGTGCAGCGCGGCCAGCAGGATGACGACGGCGGCGACGACGACCGCGAAGACGGCGGCGCGCCGGATGGCGGCGGTGGCGGCGACGCCAAGCTCAACGTCAGCGGCGCCGACGAGGCCGCGGGCGACGAGGACTCCGACGACGGCGAGGAATTCGAGGATCTGGTCGAGAACGCCAATACGGCGACCACGGACAGTGGCGGCGGCGGCGGCGGGGCTTCCACGTCGCCGACGGCCGGGCCGTCGGACGATAACGACGACGAGGAAGTCGTCGTGGAGAACAACAATGTCGGCACCGCCGGCAACGACACGCTGACCGGCACGGCGGGCGACGACAACATCGATGCGCTCGAGGGCGACGACAGTGTCGACTCCCAGGGTGGCAACGACACCGTTCAGGGCGGCGCCGGCAACGACAATCTGGTCGGCGGCGCTGGCAATGACCAGATCGACGGCAGCGCCGGCAACGACACCATCTTCGGCGGTTCGGGCGACGACGTGATCATCGCCGGCGATGGCGATGACACCTTCGACGGCGGGCCGGGCGACGACACCATCGACGGCGGCACGGGCAGCGATACGGCGGCCTTCACCTATGGCGGCGGCAGCGGCGCGGTGGTCGATCTCGCCGAAGGGACGGCGACAGACGAGTTCGGCGACAGCGATTCGCTGATCGGCGTGGAGAACGTCGAGGGTTCGGCTTTCAGCGACTCCATTACCGGCAGCGCCACCGGCAATATCCTTTCCGGCGGCGGCGGCAACGACGCGATCAACGGCGCGGGCGGCGATGACACGCTCCGGGGCGGGGCGGGCGTCGATACCCTGAATGGCGGCATTGGCACGGACATCGCCGACTATTCCCAGGCCGCGGGCGCGGCCATTGTCGACCTCGGCGCCGGGACCGCCAGCAATGACGGCGACGGCGGCTCCGACTCGCTGGTCGATATCGAGAACGTCGTCGGTTCCGGCTTCGGCGACGCGATCACCGGCGACGGCGGCGCCAACGTGCTGAACGGCGGCGCTGGCGACGACACGCTGGTCGGCGGCGCGGGCGCGGATTCCATGGATGGCGGCGACGGCACCGACCTCGTCGACTATTCAGGCGAGGCGCAGGGCGTCGCGGTCGATCTCACGGCCGGCACGGCGACCGATGGCGGCGGCGCGACGGACGCTCTGACCGGCATCGAGAACGTCACGGGTTCGGCCTTCGGCGACAGCCTGCGCGGCGATGCCGAGGCCAACGTGCTCTCAGGCGGGGCCGGCAACGACACCCTCAATGGCGAAGGCGGCGCCGACACGCTGATCGGCGGCGACGGCGACGACCTCTATCAGATCGGCGATGTCAGCGGCGCCGGTGAGCGCGGCGGCGTCGAAGGCGGCGAGGAATTCGGCTTCGGCGGGCTGGCGTTGCAGAGCGCCACCGTTGACGACGATATTTTCCTGGAAGGCACGTTCCTCGCGGTGGGGATCTCCGGTGGGGGCTCCTTCGGCACTGCAAATGCCGCCCCGGCGGGGTTCCATCCGGTGTTTGACGGCAATGGCATCGGCATGAACGTCGACGACGACGGCTTCGACATCGGTAACGCGCCGCTGACAGGAGACTTCTTCCTGCCGGGCACGCCAGAGGAGAGCTTCACCATCGGCATCGATGTGGGCGGCGCCGAGTCCAATTTCACCAACGCCGAGCGCGTCGGTGATTTCGAGGTCAACCAGAACGTCTCGGTCGCCGATCTCAGTTCGGGCTCGACGTTGTCGGCGCGCTGGACGGGCACCACCGGCGACGGCCAGGTCGAGGTCGAGCAGATCGTGTCCTTCACCGAGAACGACAAGTTCTTCCGCAACACGGTGACGCTGACCAATGTCGGCAACTCGGTGATCGACAATGTCCGCTACATGCGCAGCTTCGATCCCGATCAGGACGCCGATCTCAACGGTAGCTTCACGACGGTGAATGACATCGTCAATCAGCCGGGCGATGGCGGCAACGACAACCTGGCCATCGTCAGCGCCACCGGTCAGATCACCGACGTGCCGATCTTCTTCCTGGCCGACGACGCGCGCGCGCGGGTCAGTACCTTCGGCTTCTCCAATCGTGACGCCTTTGCGGATGTGGCGTTCGATATTCCTCAGGCCGAAGGTTTCACCCAGACGGCCGATCAGGCCATCGCCATCACCTTCGAGGGCGGGACGCTGACCATCGGCGGTAGCGTCACCTTTACCTATTTCACCAGCCTCGACTCCGATTTGCAGGGTTCCATCGACGCCATCACGTCCCAGTTCGACGACACCATCGTCGAGCAGGCCAATGGCGGCACCGACACGATCCAGAGTTCCATCGGCGTTTCGATGGACGACAATATCGAGGTGCTGGAACTGGTCGGGACCGACAATATCGACGGCGTCGGCAATGCCTCCGACAACACGATGTCGGGCAATGTCGGCAACAACGTGCTCCAGGGCGCCGGCGGCAACGACACGATCTTCGGCGACGAGGGCGGCGACAATCTGCAAGGCGGCGATGGCGATGACAGCCTCTCCGGCGGCGGCGGGAACGATACGCTGCAGGGCGGCGCCGGCGGCGATGCCCTCTCCGGCGGCGCCGACATCGACCGGGCGGTCTATACCGGCAGTGAGGACAACTTCGACGTTATCTTCGTCAACGACGGCAGCGGCGCGGTGCTGACCGACACTGTCGGCGGCGAAGGCGCCGATACCCTCTCGAACGACATCGAGGAGATCCAGTTTGTCGATGCGATCTTCGCGATCCAGATCGGCACCTCGGGCAATGACGCCCTGACCGGCGGCGCGTCGGCGGACGTCCTGGCCGGCGTCGACGGCGACGACACGCTGACGGGCAATGCCGGCGACGACTTCCTTGTCGGCGGCAACGGCAATGACTCGATCGTCGGTGGCGACGGTGCGGACGACCTGATCGGCGGCACGGGTGTGGACACCATGACCGGCGGCGCGGGCGGCGACTTCTTCCAGTATGAGGCGGCTGCCGATGGCGTGGCCGTCGGGGCTGACGTCACGGTCGGACAGGCGGAGGTGTCGGTGGACCTGGTGACCGACTTCCAGACGGGCGTCGACCGCTTCGAGTTTTCGGGCGGTGACTTCACGACAAACAACCTGGCCTTCAGCGACGGCGCCTATGACGGCACCAATTCCGGCGTGGGCTCGGGTGAGACCTTCGTCTTCGACGGCACCCACCTGATCCACGACGCAGACGTGAACGTGGCCGGCTACACGGTAATCGCCGAGGTCCAGGGCGATGCCGTGGCCGCCGCCGACATCAATCTCGCGGCCTGACTGCGGCCTCGAGGCGAACGGGAAAGGGGACGGTCCCTGAGGGGACCGTCCCCTTGTTTTTTCCGTGGACTCGTGTGGCCGGGACTCAGCGCCCCTTGAAGACCGGCGTCCGTTTTTCCACGAAGGCCTGCGCTGCCGCCTTGTGGTCCTCGGTCTGGCCGGCGAGGGTGTGGTGCAGGGCCTCCATGTCGAAGCAGCGCGCCAGCGGTTCGTTCTCCGCGGCGTTCATGTTGCGCTTCATGTAGGCGAAGGCGACCGAGGGGCCGGAGGCCAGACGCTGGGCCAGCTCCATCGTCGCCGTTTCCAGCTCGCTGTCGGGTACGACCCGGTTGACGATGCCGAGGGCCAGCGCCTGCTGCGCGTCCAGCTTCTCGGCGGTGAAATAGAGTTCGCGCGCCTTCGCCGTGCCGACAAGGTGGCTCAGGAAATAGCTGCCGCCGAAGTCGCCCGAATAGCCGACATTGGCGAAGGCCGTGGTGAACTTCAGCGTGTCCGAGGCAATGCGCAGGTCGCAGGCGAGCGCGATCGACATGCCGGCGCCGGCAAGGGGCCCGCGCACCATGGCGATGGTCGGTTTGGGCATCTCGTGCAGCAGCCTGGAGATTTCCATCTTCTCGCGCAGCGCGTTGGCCTTGCCCTGGATCGAGTCGTCAGCGAATTCCTTGCCCTCGGCCATGGATTTGACATCGCCGCCGGCGCAGAAGCCGCGGCCCGCGCCGGTGATCACCACGCAGCGAACCTCCGGGTCCGCTGCGAAGGCGCGGGCGTTGGCGACCAGCGCGTCCAGCATCTCGCCCGACAGCGCATTCAGGCGGTCCGGCCGGTTCATGGTCATGACGGCGACGCCGCCCTTCCTCTCGACCAGCAGATGATCGGTCATCCCAGTTTCCCTCTGTTCTTCGTGGCGTTCAGCCGGCGTGCTTCAGATTGAAGCGTACCTGCATCAGGTCGAACCAACCGATGCCGTCTCCGGCGGAGCCGCGCGGCAGGCCGCGTGCGCCGGCGCGTTTCAGCGCCTCGCCGCCGTCGGTCATCTCGAAATCGAGCGCGCGAATGCCGGGTTGTTCATTGTCGCCGGTCCGGCGGAAGCGGAGCTGGCCGCCATCGCCGGTCTCGATGTCGAATCCGTCCTCGTCGACCGCGCGGGCCGGCAGCTCCAGCAGCGCCGACCAGGTGGAGGCCTGGCGCGCCGGATCGGGGTGGGCCATTTCCAGACCCGTCATGCGGCGGGTCAGGGAGGTGTCGACATGGTCCTTCCATGCCGGCCCGGCCCATTTCCAGTAGGCGTATTCCTCGTTCACGTCCGGCGCGGCCTCGAAACTGTCGACGGAGACGATGGCTCCGCCCATGTCGACGGGATGGAAGTGCGTGGCGCAGGTGCCCGTCTCGTCATGTCGCCAGACGGCGCGGATACCCAGCTTGTCGGCGCGCGCGCGCGCGCCGGACGCGTCAGTGCACTGGAAGATGGCCATGTAGCCGCAGTCGCCGCCGCGGCGGTCCATGTAACGCCCGGCGGCGGTATCGTCCCTGGTCGGCGCAACGATCTCCAGGAAGTTGCCGCCGACGGGAATCACCGCATTGTGCAGTCCGAACTCACCCACGCCCGGATCGCGGTAGCCGGTTTCCAGGCCAAGCACATCCAGAAGGGCGTCTTCCGCGGGCGCCAGGTCCCGCGCCGCGAAGGCGATCTGTCTCAGTCTCATGTCCGGTCCTCCCCATTGTTCTCGCCGGGCCGGACGCATCTTGCGCCATTTCGCCCGCCGTCAAAAGAGAACGCGGCCGGAGATTGCTCTCCGGCCGCGCGTCCTCCCCGGACAAGGCCTCCTCCCCAGTCGGCCCAGCGGAAGCTGTATAGGTCCCGGCGCCCTCAGGCGGCGTTCTTGAGCCGCTCTGCGGCGGGACCGATCTTCTTGAGTTCCGGCATGACCTTTTCCGCGAACAACGTCGCGTTCCGCACCGATTCATCGTGCGGCATGCCGGCGTAGGAAAAGACGCCGTTGAATCCGTCAGCGCCGATCATGTCGGCGGTCTTGAGGATCTTTTCGTAGCACATCTCCGGCGTGCCCCAGACCTGGAGGTTCATGAAGAACTCCGTGGCCCCGTCCGGGCCGGCCTTGAGCAGGTTCTCGCGGAACTTGGCGTAGTACTCGTAGCCCTTCATGTTCTGCATGTGCTCGCCGTCGAACTGGTAGTGGTCCATGACCGTCTTCCAGTAGCCGCCGATGTACTGCAGCGCCTGCTCGTAGGCGCGGTCGGGGTTTTCGTCGCAGAACACCCAGCCGCCGGCGATAGGGGCGGGGGCGTCCTCGCCGTTCACCTCGCGGAAGATCGTCCGGTACTCGTCCAGTTCGGTCTTCACGTGGGCCCAGGGCTTCTGCGGGATGATCAGGATGCCGACGCCAAGCCGGGCCATGATGCGCGCCGATTCCGGGCTGACCGCGGCGGCGTAGGTGCGGCCCTTGAAGCTCTTGAACGGATTGGGCCGGATCTCGACTTCGGGCTGTTTGTAGTGCTTGCCGTCATAGCTGGCCTTGCCGGTCTCCAGCGCGTCCAGCACCATCTCGGCGGCCTCGACGAAGCGTTCGCGGCTCTCGCCCATGTCCAGCCGGAAGCCGTCGAACTCGACCTTGCCGGCGCCGCGGCCGATCCCGAGGATCATGCGGCCGCCCGACATGTTGTCGAGCATCGAGATCTGTTCGGCGGCGCGCAGCGGATCGTGCCAGGGCAGCACGACGACCATGGAGCCGATGCCGATCGTCTTGGAGTGGCCGGCCATGTAACTCAGGAACATGGTCGGGTCGGGACACATGGTGTAGTCGGTGAAATGGTGCTCGACTGTCCAGACGGAATCGAAACCCAGGGGCTCCGCCATCTCCGCCAGCGCCATGTCGGCGCGATAGACGTCGTTGTCGCTGCGCTCCTTTCCGGGATTCTGGAAAATCACGCCCATGCCGACCTGCATGCGTCTCTACTCCCTGGTTTTTGATCGTTACTGTTGAGTAGAGCATGCTTGATCATGGGAAGATCGTCAAGCCGCCGGAAGCCGGTGGGCGTTGCATGGGTCGGCTGTGGAAAATGCGCTGGCCGCGGCGTGGCCGCTGCGTCAGATGCGGATCGCCCGAGCCTGGGACGAGAGAAGACCGCGCCGCCGCGGCAGGGCGTTGCGGTCCAGAGAGTCCCGGTAGGCGAGCGTGGCGTCCGTCGCCGCATCGGCCCGCGCCGGAACGCCGGCTTCGCCCTGGGCGATGCGCTGAACCTCGAACAGCAATGCCGTCCGGTGGATCGAACGGGGCCCGACCGCGACGTTCATCAGGGCCTCGGCGAAGCCTGCGGGTTCATCCCCGGTCGCCGGATTGTGCGGCGGAGGCGGCAATCGCCAGCCGCGCGCCTCGAATACGCCATCGACCGCCTGCGGCTCTTCACGGGCCGGTGCGCGCGGGCCCCGGAGGGCGAGGGGATATGAACCACCTTCGATGCGCATGGTGGTAAGAAGATAAGCCAATTATTATGGTAAATAAAGTGTAAAAGATAAAATTGTCGGCAATTTTGGCCGATTTCTTCTGTTAACCATGAATATTAAACAAGATGAACGCCGCGTCGGCGACGTCAGTCACCACGCAGCAGGCGCGCGCCGGCGACCAGGACGGACGCCTTCTGGCGTGCGATATAGCGGGGCAGAGCGGAAAATCCGCAGTCGGAGGTGGCGCTGAGGCGCGCCATCGGCACGTGACGCAGCACCGTCTCCAGCCGCCGTGCGACGTCTTCCGGCGTCTCCAGGTGGAAATTCTTCACGTCCACGACGCCGGCGGCGATCTCGAAACTTTCCTGCAGGTCCGCCAGCAATTCGACTTCCGCCATCTCCCGATTGGCGAACTCGAGTACGAGCTGGTCGGCGTCCAGCGCGGTCATCGCGTCCATCAGCCGCCCGAAGCGCCGGTCCGCGAACGGCCGGCCGGCGTTGTTGCCGAAACAGACATGCACCGCCCTGTAGCCGTCGAAGGCCGCAAGCACGCGATTGATCGCCGCGGCCGCCTCGGCATGGGTGAGGCCCAGCGGCGGATGCGGCAGCGCCGGTTCGTCGAGCTGGAAGATGTCCGCTCCGGCAGCCGCCAGCGCCCTGATCTCGGCGGTCAGGATCGCGACGATCTCGTCCAGCACCACCGCCGCATCGCGGGGCCCCGGATCGATGCGCATGGCGAAGGTCAGCGGGCCGGGCAGGGCCATCTTCACCGGCCGCCCGGCCGCGATGTCCTTCAGGAAGGCGAGTTCGGCGCCGAGGCCGAGTCCGTCCGGCGCGGCGATCCGCTCGCCGGCGACGAAGCCCGGCGCCTGATCGTAGCCGGCGATGCCGAGCCGCCGCGTCGCCGGTACGCGGGTCAGGCCCTCCATGTGCTGGAACATCTCGTAGACGAAACGCTGGCGGCGGACCTCGCCGTCGGAGATCACGTCGAAGCCGGCCTCGATCTGGTCCTGCACCACCACGCGCACGGCGTCGTTGGTGGCTTCTTCCATGTCGTGAGGTCCCAGAACGCCTTCGCGGGCCTGCCGCTGGGCGACGATGAACCAGCCCGGCACGGCGTAGGAGCCGACGCCGATTGCGGGAAGCTCGGGCAGACCGGGGATCATGCCGCCAGCCCTCCGACGATCAGCGCGGCCATCATCACCGCGCCGAGCAGGATATTCGATTTGAACTTCCGAAGGCAGTCCTCGCGGTCGTCGAGCAGCACCCGGGCCACCTGCCAGCCGAACTGGCCGATCACCAGCGCGAAGGGCAGCAGGAACCAGTGGGAGAAGCCGGCTTCCCGCGCCGCCAGACCCCAGAACACGACGGCGCCGACATAGAACACGGCGAGCGCCGGCCGCGTCTTGCTCCCGAGCTTCAGGGCCGAGGACTTGACCCCGATCAGGGCGTCGTCCTCCTTGTCCTGGTGGGCGTAGATGGTGTCGTAGCCAAGTGTCCAGCAGATGCCCCCGATGTAGAGGAAGGCCGGTGCGAGGCCGAGTTCGCCGCTGGCCGCCGCCCAGCCCATCAGCGCGCCCCAGTTGAAGGTGAGGCCGAGCCAGATCTGCGGCCAGTAGGTGACGCGCTTCATGAACGGATAGATCGCGACCAGCCCCAGCGAGCCGACGCCCAGCCAGATCGCCAGGGGAGAGAGCTGCAGCAGGATCGCCAGCCCGACGAGGCAGAGCGCGCCCATCCAGATGGCCGCCCCTGTCACGCTGACCTGGCCCGAGGGGATGGGGCGGTGCCGTGTGCGCTCCACACGCCCGTCGAAGTTCCGGTCGGCGATGTCGTTGATGGTGCAGCCCGCACCGCGCATGACCACGGCGCCGACACCGAAGAGGACGAACAGCCGGAGCGTTTCCAGGTCGAGCACCGGCCGCGCCAGCCAGATCGACCACCAGCAGGGCCAGAGCAGCAGCCAGGTACCGACCGGCCGGTCGAAACGCGCCAGTTTCAGATAGGGCTTGGCCCAGTCCGGCGCGTGCCGGTCGACCCAGTTGTCGGCGCGTGCGTCGGCAATGACACTCATTGAACAAACCGCCAGACATCCGTGGAGCGGACATCATTGTCTTCCAGTTCGCGCGTCGTTGGAACCGCGTAGTGGGCCAGTTTCTCCAGGCCGGATTTCGGCCGGAAGCTGCGCCCGGGGTCACCCATCAGGACCGGCATACCGCCGGCGCTGAGCTGGCGGAACCAGGTCTCGACGCGCCCGCTTGTCGGCTGTTCGTAACAGATGTCCGCGGCGAGCACGAGATCGAAGCCGGCGAGCGGTTCGCCGACGATGTCGGTCTCCAAGACGTCGATGGCGACGCCGTTCGCACGGGCGTTGAGCCGCATGGCGACATGGCTGAAGGGGTCGATATCGTTGGCGGCGATCATCGACGCGCCGGCCATGGCGGCGGCGATCGCGACCAGGCCCGACCCGGCGGCGAAATCGATCACCCGCCTGCCGGCGACGATCTCCGGGTTGTCCAGAACATAGCGCGCCAGCGCCTGACCCCCGGCCCAGGCAAAGGCCCAGTAGGGCGGCGGCAGTCCGGCTTCGGCCATGGCCTCCTCGGTCATCTGCCAGAGCGGCAGGGCCTCGGTTGCGAGGTGCAGCTCTATTTCCGGCACCAGGGGCGCGGGCAGAAGCGCGGTGTTGGCCCGCACGAAGCGGTCCCGGTCGGCGATATCGAGGCTCATGGCGTCAGAGGCGTCGCCGCCATGTTTCAGACTTCCATCGGCTCGCCGCCCAGTTCGACGATCATCGATTTCAGCGCGTCGGTGGCCCGGTCGAGCAGCGCCGCGTCAGTCGAGCGCAGCACCAGCGAGGAGCCGAAACGACCGTCGCGCTGGAACGGGTAGGAGCCCGCCTCGATGCCGGGATGGGCCTTCTCGATCTCGGCCAGGGGGGCGGCGATCACGCCCTCGGGCAGGTAGGCGCTGACCGCGCGGCTGAGCAGCGGGTCGCCGCCCACGAGTTCGTGGGCGATGCTTTCGAACATCGCCTGCATGACCACCGGGATGCCGGCGAAGACATAGACGTTCTCGACGCGGAAGCCCGGCGCCGTGCTGACCGGGTTTTCGACCAGCACCCCGCCATGGGGCACGCGGGTCATGCGCCGCCGCGCCGCCGTGAAGTCGGCCGGATTCCTGTAGCGCGCGCTGAGCAGGGCGACTGCATCGGGGTGTTCGGAGATGCCCACGCCGAAGGCTTTCGCGATGGCGTCGGCGGTAATGTCGTCATGGGTCGGGCCGATGCCGCCGGTCGTGAAGACGTAGTCGTAGCGCGCGCGCAGCGAATTCACGGCATCCACGATTTCGGCCTCGATGTCGGCGACCACCCGCGCCTCCATCATCCGCACGCCGAGCTCGGTCAGCCGCTCGGCGATGAAGCCCATGTTCTTGTCCTTGGTCCGGCCGGACAGGATCTCGTTGCCGATGATGATCAGCGCCGCCGTGACGATCTTCGGCTCAGCCGCCATGGGCCGTTCTCCCCGATTGCATGATCTCGCGCTCCTCCAGGAAGCCGATGACTGCATCGGTAAATACATCATTCCGGTCGCCGGCCACCATATGTCCCGCACCGGCGACGTCGACGAAGCCGGCGTCGGGCCGGATGGCGCGCAGGTGATCGATCGCCTCCGGGCTGATGACGTCGGAGAACCGCCCCCGGATCAGCAGGATCGGGCACTCCATCCGGCGCACCGCCTCCGAAAGCACGCCCTCCATCCGCTTGTTGTCGGCGCTCGACCGGTCGCGGATGGTCTGCGGGTCCCAGTGCCAGTACCAGCGGCCCTGGCGTTCGCGCAGGTTCTTGCGGATCGAGTTGAGATCGACGGCGCGCCGGCGCTCGGGCGTATAGCCGGCGACCGCCTCGGCGGCCTCCTCCAGGCTGGCGAAGCCTTCCTCCATGTTGGCGCGCATGAAGGCAAGGATGCGATCGGCGCCGCGGGCCTCCATCTTCGGCGCGATGTCGACCAGCACGAGAGCGCGGGCGTCGACGCGGGGCTCGAAGCCCAGACCGATCATGGCGCCCAGGCCGCCCAGCGAGGCGCCGATGACCACTGGCGGCGTATCGAACAGGCCGCTCCAGGCGCGCACGTCCGATCCGATGTCGTCATAGCTGTAGTTCCCGTCCGCCGACCAGTCGCTGTCGCCGTGGCCCCTGTGGTCGGCGGTGACGGCCAGCCAGCCATGCGCGGCCATGGTCTCGGCGGTGCCGCCCCAGCTGTGGCGGGTCTGCCCGCCGCCGTGCAGGAACAGGACCGGCGGGCCGTCTTCGGGTCCGTAGGCGTCGCCCACGAGGGTCAGCCCGTCATGGGAGCGGCAGGTCACCCGGCGTGGGGCAATGTTGTCATTCATTTCACTCGACCTCAGTTGTCCGAAATCCTAAAACCGGGTCCATGATCAGGACCGCCGTCATTCGAATCGGCTTCGCCGCCCTCGCGGGCGCGGGCCTCGCCGCCTGCGAGATCGTGGACACGGGCGCCGAGCGCATCGGCGGCGCAAAGTGCGATCTTTCCCGGGCCACGCCCGGCACCCCGGAATACGAACGGTGCCGCACCAGGAGCTCGCACGATCCCAGGCCGTCGGAGCGCACGCCCGGCGGCGGAATCTTCTGATTCAGGCCTCATAGGCACGCGCCTGCGCCTCGGTCATGCCGAGCTGGACCGCGGCGGCAATCATCTCTTCCCAGGTCGTCTCGTCGACGGGGATGCCGCCGGCGCGGCGTTTCGCTTCCGACTTGCGTTCCGGATCGCCCGGCACCATCACCTCATCTGCCCATGCGGCGGCCGGCGAAGCCTTCACGTAGCGGATGAAGGCGTCGATCTCGGTAAGGAAGGCGCCGCGCTCGCCCAGCCGCGCCGGGTCGACGACGATGGTCAGCATGTTGTTGATGATCGAGTGCCCGTCCGAGCGGTCCGGCAGGAAGGCGCCGCCGCCGGAGAGCGCGCCGGCCAGAACCTCGCAGATCAGCGCCAGGCCGTAGCCCTTGTGCTGACCCACAGACATCAGTGCGCCGGTCGGCTCCTCGAACATCACGCCCGGATCGGTGGTCATCTCGCCACGGCGGTCGATCAGGCAGTCGGGCGGCATCTGCTCGCCCTTGTTGTGGGCGACGCGGACCTTGCCCATGGCCACCTTGGTCGTCGCCATGTCGAAGACGATGCGCGGGTGATCGGGCGTCTCGGGGATCGCGGTGCAATAGGGGTTGGTGGTGTAGCGGGCGTCGGAGCCGCCCCAGGGCGCCACCAGCGGCATTCGCGTGATGCCGTTGACCCAGTGAATGGAGATCAGGCCGGCGTCGGCGGCCAGTTCGCCCCAGGCGCCGATCCGGCCCAGATGGTGGGTGTTGCGCAGGCTCATCAGACACAGGCCGGTGTCACGCGCCCGGGCGATGGCCATCGCCATGGCCTCGCCGCCGATGACCTGGCCATAACCGGCATTGCCATCCAGCAGCAGGATCGAACCGTCGTCGCGCACCACCGAGACGTGCTGGTTCGCGGTCAGCTTTCCGAACTGCAGCGCGTTGGCATATGTCGGCATCATGCCGATGCCGTGGCTGTCGTGGCCCTTCAGATTGGCCTCGACAAGATTGGTGGCGATCAGCCCTGCTTCGCGTTCGTCGGACCCGCCTGCGCGGGCCATGGCGGCCACGAACGCGGTCAGCCGATCCGCATCGATCGTCGGCATTCCGGTTTCCTCCCCTGGTGCGGCGAGCTTAACCGCAAATGCCGCGGGCTCAAACCTGCGGTGCGGGACCGGGGCTGAAGCGCTCGATGATTCGCTTGCGAAGCTGATCGCGGACCTGGCGCCAGGCAGCGAGACGCGCTTCGCGGCTGCCCTCGATCAGGCTCGGGTCCAGCGTCGGCCAGTATTCGACGTCGCAGGCCATTGTTCGGGTCAACTCGATCGCCTTGTGCTGCGCCTCGGGCGAGAGTGAGATGATGACGTCGAAGAAGGTGTCCTCCAGATCGTCGAAGCTCTTGGCGCGGTGGCCGGAGATGTCGATGCCCAGTTCGTCCATCACCGCGATCGAGAAACCGTCGACCTCCTTGGCGCGCACGCCGCAGGAATCGACGTAGATCTGGTGGCCCATGAGCTGTTTCAGCAGGCCCTCGGCCATGGGAGAGCGCACGCTGTTCTCTGTACAGGCGAAGAGGACGGCCCCGGGTACCTCCAACGGCCCGCCCTATGTCCGGATGTGCAGCACGCAGATCAGCGTGAACAGCCGGCGCGCCGTGTCGAAGTCGATCTCGATCTTGTCCTTCAGCCGCTCCTGCAGCAGTTCCGATCCCTCGTTGTGGACGCCGCGGCGGCCCATGTCGATCGACTCGATACGCGAGGGCGTGGCCGTCTTGATGGCCGCGAAATAGCTCTCGCAGATCTTGAAATAGTCGCGGACGATCCGCCGGAAGGGCGACAGCGCCAGCACCACCCGGCCCTGGGCCTTGCCGTCCTCGCCCGCGATCTCGATGGCCAGGCGGTTGTCCTCGATCTTCAGATGGACCGCGAAGGGACCGTGAAACTCCTCGCCCAGAGGCGCGAAGCTGTTCTCCTCGATCAGGTCGAAGATCGCCACCTTGCGTTCATGGTCGACGTCCGGACCCCAGCTCTTGATCGACTTCTCGTCGAGCGTGATGGCCGAGATCCTGTCTGCGCTCGTCATGTCTCCGTCACCGGTTCATGCGGATGCGGACGGAGAGCGCGTGTGCCGGCAGCCCCTCGGCGTCGGCCAGCGTCGCCGCCGCCGGGCCGATTTCGCTCAGGCTGGCGGCGTCGCAGCGCACGAAGGTGGTCCGCTTCATGAAGTCCAGCACGTTGAGACCGGAGGAGAAGCGGGCGCTGCGCGCGGTCGGCAACACGTGATTGGGCCCGGCCACGTAGTCGCCGATGGCTTCCGGCGTGTGCCGGCCCAGGAAGATGGCGCCGGCGTTCCGCACGCGCGCCATCATCGCCTCCGGGTCGTTCACCGCCAGTTCCAGGTGTTCCGGCGCGATCCGGTCGACCAGCGCCGGCGCATCGTCGAGCGTATCGAGAACGATGATGGCGCCATGAGTCTCCCAGCTCGACCGTGCGATCGCGGCGCGGGGCAGGGTCGCGAGATGGCGCTCGACCGCCGCTGCGACATCGTCGGCGAACGCCCTGTCGTCGGTGATCAGGATGGCCTGGGCGGATTCGTCGTGTTCGGATTGCGACAGCAGGTCGGCCGCGATCCAGGCCGGATCGTTCTCGCCGTCGGCAACCACCAGGATCTCGGATGGCCCGGCGATCATGTCGATGCCGACGGCGCCGAAGACCTGGCGCTTGGCTGCGGCCACATAGGCGTTGCCGGGGCCGACGATCTTGTCCACGGCTGCGATCGTTTCGGTGCCATAGGCCAGCGCCG
Source organism: Minwuia thermotolerans (assembly GCF_002924445.1). Taxonomy (NCBI): domain Bacteria; kingdom Pseudomonadati; phylum Pseudomonadota; class Alphaproteobacteria; order Minwuiales; family Minwuiaceae; genus Minwuia; species Minwuia thermotolerans. Next base: position 523,623 of record NZ_PIGG01000031.1, on the reverse strand, counting down.
CGATCGCCTGCGCGCCGCCCAGGCGGTAGATCTCGGTCACGCCGGCATGCTCGGCCGCCGCAATCACCAGCGGATTGATGACGCCGTCCGGCGTCGGCACGGTCATGGCGATGCGCTCCACGCCCGCCACCTTCGCGGGGACCGCGTTCATCAGCACCGACGAGGGATAGGCGGCGAGGCCGCCCGGCACGTAGAGGCCGACCGCTCCGATGGCGGTCCAGCGCGCGCCGAGCTCCACCCCGGCGGCGTCGACCACACGGTCGTCGGCGGGCAGCTGGCGCTCGTGGAAGGCGGCGATACGCGTTGCCGCAAGTTTCATCGCCGCCAGCGTGTCCGGTTCGCAATCGGCTTTGGCGGCCTCGATCTCGTCCGCGCCGATGCGGAACCGGCTCGGGGTGAACTGCACCCGGTCGAAACGCGCCGTGTAGTCGATCAGCGCCAGGTCGCCGCGCGTGCGCACGTCGGCGATGATCGCCCGCACCGTGTCGTCGACATCGGCGGCGGTTTCCCGCTTGTCGTCGAGCAACGCGCGGAAATCCGACTCGAAGGACGCCGCGCCGCCGTCAAGCCGCCTTGGCATCGACCGCGCTCCTGAAGCTGTTGATCCAGCCGTGGATCTCCGCCGGCCGCGTCTTCAGCGCGGTGCGGTTTACGATCAGCCGCGACGTGATGTCGGCGATCTGCTCCACCTCGACCAGGCCGTTGGCCTTCAGCGTCGAGCCGGTCGAAACCAGATCGACGATGCGGCGGCACAGGCCCAGCGAGGGCGCCAGCTCCATGGCGCCGTTCAGCTTGATGCACTCGGCCTGGACGCCGCGGCGGGCGAAATGGCGCTGGGTGATGTTCGGGTACTTGGTCGCGACACGGACATGGGACCAGCGCGAGGGATCGTCGGTCTTCGAAAGCTCCGCCGGCTCGGCGACCGCCATCCGGCAATAGCCGATGCCGAGGTCGAGCGGCGCGTAGATGTCCGAATAGTCGAACTCCATCAGCACATCGTTGCCGGCGACGCCGAGATGGGCGGCGCCGAAAGCGACGAAGGTCGCCACGTCGAAGGAGCGGACGCGGATGATGGAGATGTGGTCGTGATTGGTGCGGAAGGTAAGCTGGCGGCTGTCGGGATCGTCGAAGGCCGCTTCCGGCTCTATGCCGGCGGCGCGCACCAGCGGCATCGCCTCCTTCAGGATGCGGCCCTTCGGCAGGGCCAGAACGATCGGTTCTGCTTGGCGCGCGGCGGCGTTCATGGCGTTCTCTTGATCAGTCGCCGTCGCCGTTCTCCGTCTCATGGCTCGGGCGGTTGGGCGTATACCAAGCACGGCCCATATCGTCCACCAGCACGTCGATGCACCCGGCGTCCAGCTTCAGCGCCGCGCCGCCCGCGAACTGGAGTTCCAGCACCGCGGCCGGCGGATCGGTGACCTCGGCCTCGATATTGAGCAGTTCCAGCACGGTCTCGGGATCCGCGTCGGCGAGGCCGAGCGCGCTGACATTCTCGACATCGTTGAACTGCACGCCGGCGCGGATGCGGCTGCCGCCGCGGTCACCGGGAAATTCGGTGTCTTCCCAGCGGAAGCGGTTGCACACGAAGGCGAAGCGCCGCGCCGTCCGGTCCAGTCCCATATCGCCACGCTTGACCGTGGCGCTGGCCAGCGCCGCCGCGACGACGCGCAGGTCGTCCGGATCGATCGCGTGCAGTTTCAGCCGGGGCGGTTGCTCCGCCTTTGTTCTCCTGATTCTCATTGTCCGCTACCCGTGTCCCTCATTGCCCCTTCACGCGCTCGATATCGGCGCCGCAGGCCTCCAGCTTCTGTTCGAGCCGTTCGTAACCCCGATCCAGATGATATACGCGATTGACCTGCGTCTCGCCATCCGCGGCCAGGCCCGCCAGCACCAGCGAGACCGATGCGCGCAGGTCTGTCGCCATGACCGGAGCGCCGCGGAGACGGCGCACGCCCCGCACCAGCGCCGAGGCGCCGTGCACGGTGATGTCCGCGCCCATCCGTCCCAGCTCGGGGACATGCATGAAGCGGTTCTCGAAGATCGTCTCGGTGATCATTGCCGCGCCGTGACTGATCGACATCAGCGCCATGATCTGCGCCTGCATGTCGGTCGGAAAGCCCGGATAGGGCTGGGTCATGACGTCGACGCCGAGAATGCCCTGGCCGTCGCGGCGGACGCGGATGCCGTCTTCCAGGAAGTCGAGGGTCGCGCCGGACTCGCGCAGCGGCTTCATGATCGCCTCGACGATCTCGTGATTGGCGCCCTTCAGCATCAGGTCGCCGCCGGTGATTGCGCCGGCGACGGCGTAGGTGCCGGTCTCGATCCGGTCGGGCAGGACCGCGTGGTCGGCGCCGTGGAGCGCGTCGACGCCGCACACGGTCAGGCGGTCGGTGCCGCGGCCTTCGATCCGCGCGCCCATCGCCGTCAGCAGATCGATCAGATCGGCAATCTCGGGTTCGCGCGCGGCGTTCTCCAGCACGGTCGTTCCCCTGGCCAGCACCGCCGCCATCAGCAGGTTCTCGGTGGCGCCGACGGAAACCTGGGGCATCGTGTAGACTGCGCCCGTCAGGCCCTTTGGCGCCTTCGCCCGGATGTAGCCGCCGTCGATCTCGATCTCCGCGCCCAGCGCCATGAGCCCGTCGATGTGGATGTTCACCGGCCGCGTGCCGATGGCGCAACCTCCGGGCAGGGAGACATCGGCCTTGCCGGTCCGGGCCAGCAGCGGACCGAGAACCAGCACGCTGGCGCGCATCTTCCGCACGATGTCATATGGCGCGGTGGTGTCGGCGATGTCGGCCACGTGCAGGGTCCACGCGCCGCCGCCCTGATCGTCGGCCTCGACGCCGAGACAGCGCAGCAGTTCGGCCATGGTCCGGATGTCCATCAGGGCCGGCACGTTCGACAGGCGCAGCGGCTCGTCCGTCAGCAGGCATGCGGCCATCAGCGGCAACGCGGCGTTCTTGGCGCCGCTGATCTCGATCGTGCCCCGCAGCGGCAGGCCGCCGCGGATCAGAATGCTGTCCATGAATTCGCGACACCTCGAATCGGGCCCCGGCGCGCCCGGGACCGCTGGTTAGTTAGAAATCCGAGCGTGACGCGTCAACGTGGCGGCGATGTGGCCACTTCTGGCGGGTCAGTGCTTCTCGTCGTTCTTGATCGCCCGGCGCTTGCCGCCCGCGTCGGGCCGGCGGCGGCGCTTCAGATTCTCGCGCAGCTTCCGCGCCAGTCGCGCCGCCTTTTCTTCCTTCGCGTCGGGCTTCCGCTCCGTCATCGTGCGCATTCCCCGGCCTTCCGGCTCAGCGGCCCAGCCGGCTGCGGTTGAACTGTACGGTCCGCTCGTCCAGCCGGAAGGCGGCAAGCACGCGGTGATCGGACGCGAAGCCGTTGCCGGCATAGGGGATGCGGATATGCAGGCGCTGCGTCTTCTCGCCGGTGCGGCCGTCGATCTCGACGTTCATCTCGTAGTCGTCGCGGGCGGTCAGCACGCCGTCGCCGGAAACGGTCGCGACCACGACCGGCACGTCGATATCGTCGACCAGCGAACCCTCCGCGCGCACCGCGGTGACGGTCAGCTCGATGGAAAAGTCGACGTGGGAAAAGCCCGTCGAAGACGCCTGGCTCTTGTCATAGATGCAGGCCGAATTGCTGACGCTGAGGCGCGCCAGGGCCAGCAGCTTGCCGCTGGCGTCCTGTACCGGATAATCGGCCGCATCCGGCAGAACGCCGATCTTCGGGCAGGGCCCGGCTGCGGCGCTGCTCCCTCCGCAGCCGGAGAGCGCGAAGGCGCCGGCGCCAAGCATGGCGGCCACAATCAATGCGTTTCTTGCTTTCATCTGCTCTGAACTTGTTTCTGGACGTCGTCGGGATGGCTTCCGGACGGAGCGTATTCTTCCAGTCGGTTGACCATCGATTCGGGGGCGCGACCTTGTCGTCTGAGGGGCGGCAATGTAGATGAGGTGCCGGTGGTTCACAAGCCGCAAGCCCTGTCCGCGAAGGAGTAGCCGGTGACAGCGACGGAGCGTGCATTCAAGGAGATCCTGCTGGCCAATCCCCGCGGCTTCTGCGCCGGGGTCGAGCGGGCCATCCAGGTTGTCGACAAGGCCCTCGACAAGTACGGGGCGCCTGTCTACGTGCGCCACGAGATCGTCCACAACCGTTTCGTGGTCGAAGGCCTCGAAAAGCGCGGCGCCGTGTTCGTCGAGGAACTGGACGAGGTGCCATCGGACGCCGTGGTGGTGTTCTCCGCCCATGGCGTGCCGAAATGGGTGCCCGAGGAGGCGCAGCGGCGTGAACAGTTCTATCTGGACGCGACCTGCCCCCTTGTCTCCAAGGTTCATGTCGAAGCCGAGCGCCATTACCGCAACGGCCGCCAGATCGTCATGATCGGCCATGCCGGCCACCCGGAAGTCATCGGCACGATGGGCCAGCTTCCCGACGGCGCCATCACCTTGATCGAGAACACCGATCAGGCCGATGCGCTGGAGGTGCCGGACCCGGAGAACCTGGCCTTCATCACCCAGACGACCCTGTCGGTCGACGACACGGCGGCGATCGTGGACACGCTGGTGCGGCGTTTTCCCACCATCCACCGGCCGCACAAGGAAGACATCTGCTACGCCACTACCAACCGGCAGGCGGCCGTGAAGGAGATCGCCAGCCGGTGCGACGTGGTCCTGGTGGTGGGCGCACAGAATTCGTCCAATTCCAAACGGCTGGTCGAAGTGGCCGAGAAGGCGGGCTGCCCGAAGGCCATCCTTGTGCCGCGCGCCGACGAGCTGGACTGGAGCCTGGTCGATGGCGCGGGCATGATCGGATTGACGGCCGGCGCCTCAGCGCCCGACGTGCTGGTGGAGGAGGTTCTGGAGGCCTTCCGCAGCCGCTATGACGTGCAGGTGCGGGAGGTCGACGGCGTTCGCGAGGAGGTTGTCTTCCGGCTGCCCCGTGCCCTGCTCGACTGATCGGCAGGGACTTGGCGGTCTATACCGAGATCGGCGACGGGGAACTCGACGCCCTCCTCGCCGACTACGAGATCGGCGGCGCCATCGCCTGCACCGGAATCGCGGAAGGCGTGGAGAACTCCAACTTCCTGCTGCAGACCGATGCCGGCATGTTCATCCTCACCATCTACGAGAAGCGGGTGAAGCCCGACGATCTGCCCTGGTTTCTCGCGCTGCTTTCCCACCTGTCGGACCGCGGCTTTCCCTGCCCGGTGCCCGTCCGGCGCCGCGATGGCGGCGTGCTGAGCGATATCCGCGCCAAGCCGGCTGCGATCGTCTCCTTCCTGAAGGGCCGCTGGCCGCGCAAGCCGTTGCCGCGCCATGCCTGGGCAGTGGGTGACGCGCTGGCGTCGCTGCATCTGGCCGCGGCCGACTTCGGACCTGAGCGGCCCAACGACCTGTCCGTCGGCGACTGGCGGCCGCTGGCCGAGCGTTGCGGGCCCGGCGCCGACGACGTGCGGTCCGGGCTGGCCGATGAGATCGCCCGCGAACTGGATGTGCTGGAGACGGCGTGGCCCCGCGATCTGCCCCGCGGCATCATTCACGCCGATCTGTTTCCCGACAACGTCTTCTTCCTGGACGAGCGCCTGAGCGGGGTGATCGACTTCTACTTCGCCTGCAACGACATACTGGTCTACGACCTCGCCATCTGCCTGAACGCCTGGTGCTTCGAGCCCGATGGCGCGTTCAACATCACCAAGGCGCGGCAGATGCTGGGGGCGTACCGGGCCCGCCGGCCGCTCTCGAGACCGGAGTTCGACGCCTTGCCCGTCCTGGCCCGCGGCGCGGCCATGCGGTTCCTGCTGACCCGGCTCTACGACTGGCTGAACCACCCGGAGGGCGCGTTCGTGACCCCGAAGAACCCGCTCGAGTACTGGCGCAAGCTGGATTTTCACCGCGGCGTCGGCGGAGCCGCCGCCTATGGGCTGGATTTCTGAAATGCGGCAGGTGGAAATCTGGACCGACGGTGCCTGCTCGGGCAATCCCGGGCCCGGCGGGTGGGGCGCGGTTCTGCGCTATGGCGAGCGCGAGAAGGAACTGAGCGGCGGCGAGGCACAGACCACCAACAACCGTATGGAGATGACCGCCGCCATCGAGGCGCTGTCGCAGTTGAAACGGCCGTGCCGCGTCATACTGCACACGGACAGCCGCTACCTGATGGACGGAATTACCCGCTGGCTGCCGGGCTGGAAAGCCAGAGGATGGAAAACCGCGGCAAGGAAGCCTGTGCTGAACGAGGAACTCTGGCGCCAGCTTGACGATCTCAACCGCCGCCATGAAATCGACTGGCGCTGGGTCAAGGGCCATTCAGGCCATGCCGAGAACGAACGCGCCGACCGCCTTGCGCGGGAAGCCATACCACGCTGATCGCGACAGGAACCGCCGCGTGATGGCTGTCACGGTTTTCAGGGTTAACAGTTACCTGGCCATTTCCGGGCCGGGGTTGCGATTGATCCTAAGCACCGCTCCCCTCAGAGTTCAGCGGATGTTGCCCGGGCAACGGTAACGATCCTGGAAGGCAAGGGTGAAGGAACCTCGCAACATTCTGGCATTCCGGCCCAGGGAGGTCGCGTCACAGCGCGTGCTGCGCGTGGTGATGGTGGATGACGACTACGAGGACTTCGTGGTGGTCAAGCGGATGCTGCGGTCCGCCGGGACGTACAACCTGTTCCACATCGACAATGCCGAAGACGCGCAGCGCATGCTGGGAAGCGGCGAGTTCGATGTTGCCCTGGTGGACCAGAACATCTCCGGCGGATCGGGTGCGGCCCTGATCGAGGCCCTGTCGCGTCCTTATCCGATCCTGCCGGTCATCCTGCTGGCCGAGGCGGGCGACGAGCAGTCGGAAGCTCTGGCGCTGGCCGCCGGGGCGGCCGACTATCTGGAGAAGCCCGACCTGTCCGCGCGCCTGATCGCGCGCTCCCTCCGCTATGCCCACGCACAGTTCTCGACCGAGAGGCGTCTGCGGGAGAGCGAACACAAGATGCGCCTGGCCAAGGAGCAGGCCGAGCGCGCCAACGCGGCCAAGAGCCAGTTCCTGGCGCACATGAGCCATGAATTGCGCACGCCCCTGAACGCCATCATCGGATTTTCGGAACTGATGCTGCACGGGGTGATGGGGCCGATCGGCAATGCCCGTTATCGCGGCTATGTGGCCGACATCGGGCAGAGCGGCCAGCATCTGCTGAACCTGATCAACGACATTCTGGACCTTTCGAAGATCGAGGCCGGACGGATGAATTTCCAACCCGAGCCGGTCGCCGTGAACGACCTGATCGACCAGACGGCGCGGCTGATGCGCCAGCGCTTCGAGGAGGCGCGCATCGACCTGCAGGTGGATCGGGGCAACGTCTCTGCGCTGATCGTCGACGTACGGGCGGTGCGGCAGATGATCCTCAACCTGCTCTCGAACGCGCTGAAGTTCACGCCCGCAGGCGGGCGTGTCACGCTGGCGTTCGAGGCGGAGGGACCGCAGCCCGGTTTCAGCGTCACCGACACCGGCATCGGCATTCCCGAAGACAAGATGGATACGGTGCTGGAGCCCTTCGGCCAGGTGGAAGAAGAACTCTATCTGAACGAGGAGGGCACGGGCCTCGGCCTGCCCATCGTCAAGGCGCTCGTCGAAGCCCATGGCGGGCGGCTGGAGATCGAGAGCGCCCTGGGCAGCGGCACGCGGGCCGCCATCATTCTGCCGCCGGAACGGGTCGAGTGCGCCGCCGGACGAAGCGCCTGAGCCCGCGCGCCACGAAAAAGGGGGCCGGAACCGGCCCCCTTTCCGCTGCAGGGGACCGTTCGGCCCCTGATCGACCGGCTCAGAGCTTCTCGAGAATCGCGTCCGCGCCGGAGACCGTCAGCTCGCCAGGATTGCTTTCGACGCCCAGGTGCTCGACCTTGCCATCGTTGACGATCATGGCGAAGCGCGTGGCGCGCTTGCCCATGCCGCGCGGCGTCAGGTCCAGTTCGAGGCCCAGCCGGGACACGTAGTCGCCGGAGCCGTCGGCGAGCATCATCACCTTGTCGCCCACCGACTGGTCCTTGCCCCATGCGTTCATGACGAAGACGTCGTTGACCGACAGGCAGGCGATGGTGTCGACGCCCTTGGCCTTCAGTTCGTCCGCGCGGGATACGAAGCCCGGCACATGCTTGGCCGAGCAGGTGGGCGTGAAGGCGCCGGGCACCGCGAACAGCACCACCTTCTTGCCGTCGAACAGGTCGCTGCTGGTGATCGGCGCAGGGCCGTCATCGGTCATCTGCATGAAGCCGCCTTCGGGCATCTTGTCGCCAACTTGGATAGTCATTTCTGCACCCCCTTCATGGATTTCGCGCCGCGCCGTTCTCGGGCAGCCAAAGCGCACTTAGTGTGATCATAGCCCAGTTTCCAGTTGCGGCGGCGATTGTCACCGTTTTCCGACCACCGCCGGTAATTCGGCGGCGTAATCACGGCCACTCAGCGTGAGGATCAGGCGCGTTCCTTCCAGAGCGGTGTCGTCTCTGGCGCCGCCGATCGCCATGCGGCACCGCGTGACCAGGTCAACGGCTTCACAGCGTGGGTTGTGGAAATAGAGGTCGCGCGGGCCCTCGACGATCAGGTCGGGCTCCGACAGCGGCCGCGCTGTGCCGAAGCTCACAGCGAGTTCGCCGCCTTCCGCCGAAAGCGTCTCGACCGTCAGACCGGACGGGGATTGTTCGGGCACCCGGGCCAGCGCCGACGCAATGGCCGCGCCGTGACGGTTCTCGGCCAGCGGCCCGGCAGGCAGGTCGAGTGCCAGTTCGGCCTCGATCGGCACGCAGACCTCTGCGCAGGCGGCATAGGAGAGCGCCAGACGGATGCGCGTGATCTCCCCGGGGGCGCGTTCGATGCGCACCGGCAGCACCGCTTCGCCGTGATAGCCATAGGTCGTCAGGCCGTAGTAGTCGAACCGCTCCGGCAGGGGCCAGGCGAGGTCGGCGCGGCCAAGACCGCTGCTCGCCGTCCAGTCCGGCACCGGCGGCAGTCCGGCGTCGCCGGGGCTGCGCCAGTAGGTCTTCCATTCGTCGGCCAGAACGAAATGCAGACCCAGCATGTCGCCTTCGCCGCGGACATGGCCGGCGATCAGGCGCACTTCCGCCTCGGGAATGCCCGCCCAGGCGGAGACGGGATCCTGTTGCGCAGGCGCCGCGCCATTACCGGCGACGGCGGCGAGGAACAGGGCAAGAGCGAACGCGATGGGGCGCATGGCGGTTCTATAATCACGCCCCGAGGCGGGCGCCAGTCGCAACCGCTCACGATGCCGTGGGGGGAGAGTCCGCGGCGGCAGGACGCTTTGTCCGCTTGAAAGGCGGGCTCCGGCGTTTCATCCTCTGTGCATGAGTAGCGACAAGGAGAGCCGCGCGGCAGACAGCCTGGAAGGGCATCTGCTGATCGCCATGCCCTCGATGCCCGATCAGCGCTTCGAGCATTCGGTCATCTTCATGTGCGCCCACAGCGCCGAGGGCGGCGCCATGGGCCTGATCGTCAACAAGGCGCTGCCCAATCTCAGCTTCGGGGATCTGGCCAGCCAGCTCGACATCGGCGATGCCGAGGAGATGCCGCCGATCTCGATCCACTACGGCGGACCGGTCGAGACCGGCCGTGGCTTCGTGCTGCACTCGCCCGACTACACGCGCGACGCCACAGTGGGCATGGGCGAAGGCGTGTCGCTGACGGCGACAGTCGACATATTGCGCGCGCTGGCCACCGGCGAGGGGCCGCGCCAGGCGGTGCTGGCGCTTGGCTATGCCGGCTGGGCGCCGGGACAGCTCGAGAGCGAGATGCAGCGCAATGACTGGCTCCACTGTCCGGCGGATTCCGAGCTTGTCTTCGATCTGCCGCTGGACGACAAGTGGGCGGCGGCGGTACGGCGGATCGGCATTGATCCGGCGCTGCTTTCGACCGAGGCGGGGCGCGCCTGACCCCTGGGGTCGCCGCTATGAACCGGGGGAGGGGCCGAGGTGCATATCAACGCGCAGGCGTTCACCATCAATGTCGACCAGACGGTGCTCGACGATCTCGCGGCCCGGCTGGCGCGTACGCGTTTTCCCAACGAACCGGAAGGCGGCGGCTGGCTCTACGGCACCGACCTCGCCTACATGCGCAGGCTCGTGGACCACTGGCGCAATGGCTATGACTGGCGCCGCTGGGAGACCGAGCTCAACCGCTGGCCGAACTACATCGCTCAGGTTGACGGCTTCGACATCCATTTCGTCTGCGAGCCCGGTTCGGGGGCCAATCCCGAGCCGCTGGTGATTACCCACGGCTGGCCGGGTTCGACCTTCGAATTTCACCGCATCATCGAGCCGCTGGCCCATCCCGAGCGCTTCGGCGGCGATGCCGAGGACGGCTTCACCGTGATCTGTCCGTCGCTGCCCGGCTATGGCTGGTCCAGCGCGCCGGCGGCGCCGATGCACCCGAAGAAGGTCGCCGATCTCTGGGCGCGGTTCATGACCAAGGTCTTCGGCGTGGAGCGCTTTTCGGCCCAGGGCGGCGACTGGGGCTCCATCGTCACCTCCTGGCTGGCGCACCGCCACCCGGATCGGCTGAACGGCATCCACCTCAACATGGTGCCGCTGAAGCCGCATCTCGGCGAGGGTGCGCCCGCGCTGACCGAAGACGAGCGGGCCTGGATCGGGCGGTTCCGAAAGCGCACGGCGCACGCCATGGGCTATTTCCAGATTCAGGGCACCAAGCCGCAGACCCTGAACTACGGCCTGTCCGATTCCCCGGCGGGTCTGGCGGCCTGGATCATCGAGAAGTTCCAGCACCGCATGAAGGAGGGGCCGGGCGAACTCAGCCTGTTCCCCATGGACGAACTGCTGACCAATGTCATGATCTACTGGGTCAACAACGCCCACAACTCCGCGAGCTGGCTCTACACGGCCGTGACCCGCGAGGGCGGCATGGAGCTGGGACGGCGCGAGGACGGCGCCCCTGACCGCATCGAGGTGCCGACCGGATTCTGCCTGTTTCCCTACGACCTGGTGCCGATCCCGCCCGAGAGCTGGCTGAAGCGGGCCTACGACGTGAAACGTTTCACTGTCCATGACGACGGCGGGCATTTTGCCGCCTTCGAGAAGCCTGACGAGCTGGTGGCGGACATCCGGGCCTTCTTCCGGGGGCTGCGATGAGCGTGACGGAGACGCCGGAGGACCGCGCCCGGCACTATGAAAGCTATGAGATCGGGCAGGTCTTTCACGGACCGGGCGTGACACTGACCGAATCCGACATCATCGATTTCGCCTTCCGCTACGATCCGCAGCCGCATCACATCGACAAGGTGGCGGCGGACAAGTCCATGTATGGCGGTCTCATCGCCAGCGGCTGGCAGGTCAGCATCGTCGCCTTCCGCATGATGATCCAGGGTGGTTTCATCGGCAGCGCCTCCATGGGCGCGGGCGGGCTCGAGAATCTGAAATGGCACGCGCCGGTCCGGCCTGGCGACACGATCTACGGCGAGATCGAGGTGACGGACAAGCGGGAGAGCCGGTCGCGTCCGGGCCTGGGGCTTGTCTCGATGGATTGCCGCGTCTTCAATCAGCGGCGCGAACTTGTCTGTTCGTGGAACGCCGTGCAGTTCGTCATGAAGCAGCCGGAGGAAGCGGCGTGATTCCCTGTCAGCGTCACCTGTTCGATATCCCCGAGGACCGGGCCTATCTCAATTGCGCCTATATGGGTCCGTTGATGCACGGTGTCGTCGAAGCGGTGGCGAAAGGTACGGCCCGCAAGGCCCGGCCATGGACCGTCTCGTCCGATGACTTCTTCACCGAGACCGAACACGCCCGTGGTCTGCTCGCACGCATGATCGACGCGACGGCGGATGACGTCGCCGTGGTGCCCTCGGCGAGCTACGGTCTGGCGGTGGCGGCCCGTAATATTCCTGTCGCGGCGGGTCAGCGCATCATCGTGCTGAAGGACCAGTTTCCCTCCAACGTCTACGGCTGGCGGGAGCTGGCCAGGGCCAGGGGCGCCGAGGTGGTCACGCTGGATCGCGGGCAGGACGGCGACTGGACCCGGGTCATCCTGGACGCCATCGACGAGCGCACCGCCCTGGCGGCGCTGGCGCAGAACCACTGGACCGACGGCAGTCTGATCGACCTGGAACGGGTGGGCGCGCGGCTGCGCGAAGTCGGCGCGGCGCTGGCGCTCGATCTGACCCAGTCCCTCGGCGCGATGCCGTTCTCCGTGCGCAGAGTGCGGCCCGATTTCATGGCCGCCGCCTGCTACAAGTGGCTGCTCGGCCCCTACAGCGTCGGTTTTCTCTACGCGGATCCGAAGTGGCATGGCGGCGAACCGATCGAGCAGAGCTGGATGACCCGCTCCAATGCCGAGGACTTTGCCGGTCTGGTGAAATATGTCGACGGCTTCCGTCCCGGCGCGCGCCGCTTCGACATGGGCGAGTTTTCCAATTTCGCCCTGATGCCGGGCGCCATCGCGGCGATGGAGCAGATCCTCGACTGGACGCCCAAGGCCATCTCGGAGACGCTGGGCACCCGCACAGCCGACATTGCCGCGCGCGCCGCGCGGCTCGGCCTGTCGTCGCCGCCCGAGGGCGCCCGCGCCCCGCATTTCCTGGGCCTCGGCTTCCCGGAGGCCCTGCCGCCCGGTCTTGTCGAGGCGCTGGCGGCGCGCAATGTCCATGTCAGTGTGCGTGGCCAGTCCATGCGGGTGACGCCGCATCTCTACAACAACGACGAAGACGTCGCCCGGCTGATGGATGCGCTGGGCGCGGTGCTCTGAAGGGGGGATCATCGAACATGGAATATGTCCGTCTCGGCCGGACCGGCCTGAAGGTCAGCCGCCTCTGCCTCGGCTGCATGACCTATGGCGACCCTTCGCAGGGGCATCACAGCTGGGTGCTGCGCGAAGATGAATCGAAGCCGTTCTTCCGGGAGGCCTGGGAGGCCGGCATCAACTTCTTCGACACCGCCGACATGTACTCGATCGGCGCGTCCGAGGAGGTCACCGGCCGCGCGTTGAAGGAGCTCGCGCCGCGCGATCAGGTCGTCATCGCCACCAAGGTCTTCAATCCGATGTCCGACGCTCCCAATGACCGGGGCCTGTCGCGCAAGCACATCATGGCCGGCATCGACGACAGCCTGCGCCGGCTCGACACCGATTATGTCGACCTCTACCAGATCCACCGCTTCGACTACGACACGCCCATCGAGGAGACGATGGAGGCCCTGCACGACTGCGTGAAGGCCGGAAAGGTCCGCTATATCGGCGCGTCCTCCATGTGGGCCAGGCAGTTCATCGAGATGCAGCACGTGGCGCAGATGAACGGCTGGACCGAGTTCGTCTCGATGCAGAACTACTACAATGCCGCCTATCGCGAGGAGGAGCGGGAAGTCCTTCCCTGGTGCGAGGATACCGGGGTGGGCGTCATTCCGTGGAGCCCCATGGCCCGCGGCTTCCTGACCCGGCGACCCGAGGGCAAGTCCATCGGCGGCACCGATCGCGCGAAGTCGGATCCGGTGGCGCAGCGCATCTTCGGCCGTGACGAGGACTTCGCGGTTGCCAATGCCGTCTGTGACGTGGCCGAAGCAAAGGGCCTGCCGCCGGCGCAGGTGGCGCTGGCCTGGGTGCTGAAGAACCCGGTCGTCACCGCACCGATCATCGGCGCCTCGAAGCCGGGCCATATCGCCGACGCGGTGGCCGCGCTCTCGGTGGAACTGAGCGCCGAGGAGTGCGAGAAGATCGAGAAGCCATATCGTCCGCAATGGCCGAAGGGCCACAAGTAGGCGAAGAGAATTCCCGCCGCTCTAGGTGAACATGTCGGCGGTGACGGCTTCGTACCAGCCCTGGGCGTAATGGGCTTCGGCGGCGCGGAAGCCGGCGTCGGCGTCCATCGGACTGAGGCCGCCCGAACCCTCGACGCCGACGATGCCGTCGTCGGTCGTGCGGTAGACCTTGGCGACCGAGATGCCATAGTCCGGCGCCAGGATGCTGTAACAGGTATTGGCGAAGGATCCGGCGACCGGATCGCGCCCTGTCAGCGCCGCGGCGACGTTCAGTGCGGCGATCTTGCCCTGGCTGTTGGCGGAGAAGCCGGACTTCGGCATGGCGCCAGCGATGGCCGCGTCGCCGATGATGTGGATGTCGCGGGCCATCCGGCTCTCGAAAGTGACCGGATTGACGGGGCACCAGCCGTCCTCGTTGGCCAGGCCGGCATTGCCGGCGATGACGCCCGCGAACTGCGGCGGGATGATGTTGACCACCGCGCCCCTGTATCGTGCGCCAAAGGCGGTCTCGACCTCCAGCCGATCCGGGTCGACGCGGACGACGCGGCCGTCGTCGGCGGCATTCAGATGCTCGATCATGCCGGGATAGAGGCGTTCCCAGGCCTGCTTGAACAGGGCTTCCTTGGAGAATGTCGTCTTCGGATCGAGGATCAGGATCTTCGAGCGCGGCTTCCGGGTCTTCAGGTAGTGCGCGATCATGGAGGCGCGCTCATATGGGCCCGGCGGGCAGCGGAAGGGATCCATCGGCGGGGCGATGATCACCAGACCGCCATCCTCCATCTCGCGCAGCTGGTCGCGCAGCTCGCGGGTCTGCGGGCCGGCCTTCCAGGCGTGGGGCATGGTGCGCATCGCTGGCCGGCCGTAGCCCTCGATGGCTTGGAAATCGAAATCGACGCCGGGCGAAACAATGGCCTTCTCGAAGCCGATCTCCGGCCCGTCGGCCAGCCGCACGGTGCGCGCGCTGGGATTCAGGCGGCCGGCCCGCTGGTGGATGACATCGATTCCCCAGCGCTTCGACAGCGCCAGATAGTTGTGCGCGATCGCATTGAGCGGCCGCAGCCCGCCGATCACCAGATTGCTGAACGGGCAGGTGTGGAAGACCCGGTTCTGCTCGATCAGCGCGACGGACAGTTTCGGTTCGAACTTTCGGAGATACTTCGCGGCGGTGGCGCCGCCGAAGCCGCCGCCGATGACGACGACGTCATAGCGGCGCTGCGCGGCAGCCTTGCCTGAGACCATGATGGTGATGCCGGTGGCGAGCGCCGCCTTGCCGAAGCCGCGGCGGGAAATGTTCTTCATGAAGCCACCTTATCTCAGCCGGTCGAAATGCGCCGGCATCGCGCCGGGGCTCATGCCGTCGGTGCCGTGGCAGCCGGCGCAGGACAGCGCCAGCACCGCGCCTCGGCTGCGTTCCTGAGCTTCCGAATGGTCGGCGAGGGTCAGAACCGAGAGAACGAAACCAAGCAATAACAATCTCATCGGGCCAGACCCTCATAGACGGCTTCACGGAACGGGCGGCGCAGAGGATAGGCTTTCGAGGGCATGTACTGGGTCAGCAGGACCGCTGTGGCCCTGTGCTCCGGCGCGTTGAAGAAGAAGGTGCCGGCCGCGCCCGACCAGCCATATTCGCCGGCCGGTCCACCGGTCGACGCTTTCACCGGGTCGGCGACCACGCTCATGGTCAGGCCGAAACCGAAACCCTCCCAGCGGTCGCCGCTGAATTCCTCGACGCCCATCGCGGCCATGTCGCAGCCGCCGGGAAGGTGATTGCGCGTCATCTCGGCGACCGTTTCCGCCGCCAGCAGGCCGCGCCCGCCGTCCATCAGCATCCGTGCGAAGACGAGGTAGTCATCCAGGGTGGAAACCAGGCCGCCGCCGCCGGAAGGGAAATCGGGCGGCGCCAGAAAGCGGCTGTCGTCCCAGCGGTCGATCGGCGCGTTGGTTCCGTCGTCCGGCGCGGGATAGACCGAACAGAAGCGGTCCTTCTTCGGCGCCGGTACGTGAAAGCCGGTATCCGTCATGCCAAGGGGACGGAAGATCCGCTCTTCCAGGAACCGGTCGAAGCGCTGTCCGCCCGCCACTTCGACGATCCGGCCCAGCAGATCCTGGGCCATGGAATACTGCCAGCGGGTCCCGGGTTCGAAATCCACCGGCAGGGCGGCGAGACGGTCGGCGATATCGGTCAGGCTGCCGCTGCTGCGCATGCCCTCAAGGCCCGCGTTCCTGTACATGTCGGCGAGCGGACCGTCGTAGGACAGCGGCAGGGTGAGACCGGCGGTATGAGTCAGCAGGTGGCGGATCGTCATCGGCGTCTTCGCCGGCCGCGTCGTGCCGTCGGGCTGCAGCACCTTCAGGTCGCGGAACGCCGGCAGAAAATCGGATACCGGGGTGTCGAGCTCGAAACGGCCCTCGTCGCGCAGCATCATCACCGCGACGCCGGTGACGGGCTTGGTCATGGAGTAGATGCGGAAGATCGTGTCCCGGGTCATCGGCCGGCCGCTCTCGCGGTCCTTCACCCCGTCCATGAACAGGTGCCGCACGCCGCTGTCGTCGGCCACGCAACCGATCACGCCGGCCAGTTTCCCGTCCCGTACATGGCCGGCCAGCAGCCGGTCGAAGCTCTGAAATCCCGGTTCCGTCAATTCCGCCTCCCGTAGCGCGGCCCAATCATGTGACAATCGGCGCCGTCATGAAAGGCAGGGGGACGAAATGACGGTAACGGCGACCGATCACAGTGTGGCGAGCGGACGCAAGGGGCTGAACGTCCTGGTCCGCAACAAGCGCGGCGGTTCGGGCCCGCCGGTGCTGTTCGTCCATGGCGCGACCTATCCATCCACGATCATGTTCGACTACCCCGTCGAAGGCGTTTCCTGGCTGGACTGGATGGCGGGTCGGGGCTTCGACGCCTGGTGCGTCGACCTTCTGGGCTATGGCGTCGCGGACCGCCCGCCTGAGATGGACCAGGCCGCCGAGGCCAACGGCCCCATTGTCGATACGGCCGAGGCCGTCGGCGACGTGAAACGCGTGATCGACTTCATCCTGGCCGAACGCGGCGTCGGGCAACTCGACCTCCTCGGCTATTCCTGGGGCACCGCGATCGGGGGGCAGGTCGCCGGCGACCTGCCGGAGAAGATCCGGCGGCTGGTGCTGGCCGGCGCGCTCTGGCTGCGGTCGGGCAATGTCCAGATCGCGGTCCCGGGCCAGCTCGGGGCTTACCGCACGGTCGATGCCGATGCCATCGTCAAGCGCTGGACCGTGGACCTGGACGACGCCCAGCGGGACGCGATCGCACCCGCCGAGCGCCTCCGCGCCTGGGCGGAGGCGGCGGTGGCCACGGATCCGGAATCGGTCCGTCACGATCCGCCGCGTCTGCGGGCCCCGACCGGCGTGGTCAAGGACGTGCAGCAGCACTGGCTGAAGGGCGATCCGACCTATGATCCCGGCCGGATCCGCTGCCCGACGATGGTGGTGGTGGGCGAATGGGACCGGGAGACGACGCCGGAGCAGGGGCTGGAAGTCTTTTCCCGGCTGACCGGCACGGCGGAGCGGCGCTTCACCATGATCGGCGGCGGCACGCATTCGCTGCTTCTGGAGAACCAGCGCCACCAGCTCCGCGATGTGGTGGCCGGGTGGCTGTCGGCGTGATTGACATCGGCGCCCTTGGACTTGATCCAAGGGCCCAGCGAACCAAAGGACTGGGTCCTGGGGTCAAGCCCCAGGACGCCATTTATTATCCTTCTGCCACCACCGCCAGCCAGGCCTTGAGCGGCGCCTCGAATCCGGGGATCGACTTGTAGCGGCGCATCCCCTCCGACATGCCGTCGATGGCCGCGGCGAGGTCGCGGGCGCGTTCCGGCGTCGTGACAACATCCCGCAGACGCGCCTGGTGAATGCGGACGGTGAACACCGTCGTGTCCGTCTTCGGCAGCAGCCGAAGCGTCTGACGCTCCACACGGAACCAGAGTTTCTCGCCGATATTGCCGGCTGTGAGCCCGCGGCCGGCGTTCGGATCGTTATGGCCGCCCGGCTGATGCAGGGACGGGTTGTCCAGCAGGGAGAAGTTCAGCCGCCAGAGCAGCCGCTCGGGCGTGAGAGCGGCGAACAGCCGGTCCATCTGCCGCGACAGGCGGTCGGCGTAACCGGGCACGGGTTCGTGGATGCCGGCCAGCGCCTTGCCCATCTTGTCGGCGAGCCGCCAGCGCGTCGGGAAGCCGAGCAGGCCGGCGACCAGGCGATGGCCCTCGGACGAGGGCTGGAGCAGCAGGACGTCTTCCTGGACCAGGCTCGCGGCCGCCGTCAGCGGCGCGGCGGGGTCCGGCTGTACCGTCTCGCCGGTGGCAGCCACGCGCAGGCCCTCCGAGGTGTGGCTGTAGCGGTCAGCATGATGCTCGAGGAGGTGGGCCGAGAGGGTCTCGATCAATTCGGCCTGGCCGGCCTCGGAACCGGGAAGGGCGAGGAAGACCCCGTTCCGGTTCTCGATCAGAAGTCGTTTCTTTTCAGCAGTTTCCGAAGCGAAATTCGAGTCGATTTCGATCCAGGCGGCAGGCTGCAGAACCTTCAGTCCCAGCGACAGGCGGTATTCTCCGCCTTCGGCCGGGAAATAGGGAATCACGACCCGCCCCCGGACCCCTCGACGGACTTCTCTCCGGTCTCCGGGTCCATCTGATAACGGTAGACCACCCGCATCTGCCACAGCGCGAAGGCGATGGTGATCGGCATGATGCCGAAGACCTTGAAGCTGACCCACAGATCGGTGGAGAAGCTGCGCCAGACGATCTCGTTGACGATGGCCAGGAAGACGAAGAAGCCTGCCCAGCGCCAGGTCAGGACGCGCCAGCCCTTGTCCGAGAGGGAGAAGGCAGCGCCGAAAATGTACTTCAGGAAGAGCTGGCCGAAGGCGAGTCCGGCCAGCAGTGCGGCGGCGAACATCGAATTCACGATGGTGGGCTTCAGCTTGATGAAAAGCTCATCCTGCAGATAGAGAGTCAGCCCGCCCATGATCAGAACCAGTACACCGGAGACCAGCGGCATCACCGGCGGCCGGCGCTCGATGGAGATGGCGACGGCCAGCGAGATCGCGATGGCGATCATGAAGGCGCCGGTGGCCCAGAAGATGTTCTGCGGCTCGGCATTGCCGAAGATGTTGTGCGACTGGCTGTTGACCAGGAAAAAGACGCCGAGAGGACCGACCTCGGTCGCGACCTTCAGGCCCTGGCCCATATGGCGGCGGCGCGGCTTCACGGCGGTCTCGCTCATCGTTCAGTCTCCCACGCCGCAGAGTGCGCGGGCGAAGTCGCGCGCGTCGAATGGTTTCAGGTCCTCGGCCTGTTCGCCGACGCCGATGTAGTGGACCGGCAGTCCGAACTTCTCGGCCACGGCCACCAGGACGCCGCCGCGGGCGGTCCCATCCAGCTTGGTCATGACAAGCCCGGTCACGTTGCAGACCTGCTGGAAGACCTCCACCTGATTGACCGCGTTCTGGCCGGTCGTCGCGTCGAGCACCAGCAGCACCGAATGCGGCGCGGTCTCGTCCTGCTTCTTCAGCACGCGGACGATCTTCTCCAGTTCGGCCATCAGGTTGGCCTTGTTCTGCAGCCGCCCGGCCGTATCGATCAGCAGGAGGTCCGCGGCCTGTTCCCGCGCCGTCTTCAGCGCGTCGAAGGCGAGGCCGGCCGCGTCCGCGCCCTGGTCGCGGGCGATGACCTCTGCGCCCGTGCGCTCGCCCCAGATCTTCAGCTGTTCGATGGCGGCAGCCCGGAATGTATCGCCGGCGCAGAGCACCACCTTGCGGCCATTGCCACGCTCGTGGTGGGCGATCTTGCCGATCGTCGTCGTCTTGCCCGTGCCGTTGACGCCGACCACGAGGACCACGTGCGGCTTCGCGGCCGGGTCGATCTCCAGCGGCCGCGCTACCGGTTCCAGCGTCTTCGCGACTTCGGTGGCCAGGGCTTCGCGGATCTCGCCTTCGTCGACGTCCTTGTCGTAGCGGGTCCGCGCGATTTCCCGGGTGATGCGGCCCGCCGCCTGGACGCCCAGGTCCGCGCGGATCAGTACGTCCTCCAGGTCCTCCAGCGCCTCGTCGTCCAGCTTGCGCTTGGTGAACAGCGCCGAGATGTTGCCGGTAAGCTGGCTCGCCGATTTGGCGAGGCCGGAGCGGAGCCGGCCGAACCAGCCCTTGCGTTCGCCGTCCGCCATCAGGCCGCCTCCGCCAGCAGGGTCTCGCCGCTCACCGAGGCGCCGCGGGCGCGGACGATCTGGCCCGGCTCGGCGTCGCGGTCCAGTTCGACGGCGGCGAAGTGTGCGGAATGCCCGCGCCGGTCGCGCTCGACCAGCACCTCGATCGGCCGGCCGACCTGTTCGGCGAGGTGTGCCGCCGCGGCCGCAGCGCCCTTCTCGCGCAATCGCGCCGCGCGCTCCTTGCGTTCGGCCTTCGCCACCGCAGGCATCTTCGCCGCCGGCGTGCCGGGGCGTTCCGAATAGGGGAAGACATGCAGCCAGGTCAGGCCACAGTCGTCGACGAGGTTCAGGGTGTTGCGGAACATGGCCTCCGTCTCGGTCGGGAAACCCGCGATCAGATCGGCGCCGAAGACGATGCCGGGACGGAGCGCCCGCGCCCGTTCGCAGAAACGGACGGCGTCGTCGCGGTCGTGACGGCGCTTCATGCGCTTCAGGACCATGTCGTCGCCCGCCTGCAGCGAGAGGTGCAGGTGCGGCATAAGCCGCGGCTCCTCCGCGATCAGCCGCCAGAGATCGTCGTCCACCTCGACCGGGTCGATGGAGGAGAGCCGGAGCCGCTCCAGTTGCGGGATCTGGGCGAGCAGCCGCCGGCAGAGCTGGCCAAGGGTCGGCCGGCCCGGCAGGTCGGGGCCGTAGGAGGTGATGTCGACGCCGGTCAGCACGATCTCGCGCACGCCTCCGGCGATCAGCTTGCGCGCCTCGTCGACCACCTGGCCGACCGGGGCCGAGCGTGAATTGCCGCGGCCAAAGGGAATGATGCAGAAGGTGCAGCGGTGGTCACAGCCGTTCTGGACCTGCAGGAAGGCGCGGGCGCGGCCGTCGAAACCCTCGATCAGGTGCCCGGCGGTTTCCTCCACCGTCATGATGTCGTCGACCAGGATCGGCTCGTTGCGCCCGTTCAGGAAGGAGCGGGCCTCCAGCTTCTCCCGGTTGCCGACGACGCGGCTGACCTCGGGCATGGCGGCCCAGCTCTCGGGCGCGATCTGCGCCGCGCAGCCGGTGACGACAATCTCCGCCCCCGGGTGCTCCCGGCGCAGGCGGCGGATGGTCTGGCGCGCCTGGCGCTCGGCTTCGGCGGTGACGGCGCAGGTGTTGACCACGACCACGTCGTCGCGTCCGGCCAGGGTCGGGTGCCCGCGCATGACTTCGGATTCGTAGGCGTTGAGCCGGCAGCCGAAGGTGACGATCTCGGGACCGGTCATGCCGCCTCCGCGCCGGCGAGCATTTCCGCGTCGATCTCGCCGCGATAGCTGAGGCTCGCCGGGCCGGTCATCAGGATCTCGCCCTGGTCGTTCATGTCCATCCACAGCGGTCCGCCATCCAGGTCGATACGCGCCGGGCCCTGGACCAGATCGCGCAGGCGCGCGGCAGCGTAGGTCGCACAGGTGCCCGAGCCGCAGGCCTGGGTGATGCCCGCGCCGCGTTCGAAGACCCTGAGCCGGATCGAACCGTCGGCGCGCACGCTCGCCACAGAACAGTTGGCGCGGTCGGGAAACAGTTCGTGGCGCTCGACGAGCGGTCCGACGACTTCCAGCGGCACGGCCTCTGCATCGTCGACGAAGAAGACCGCATGCGGGTTGCCCATGGACAGCGCCACCGGGTCGCTCAGCCGGCAGCCGCCGGCCTCGACCGCGAGGTCCACGTGGAGCGTGTCCATCTCACGCGCCAGCGGCACGTCGCGCCAGCCGGTACGCGGCGCGCCCATGTTGACGGTCACCAGACCTCCCGGCGCGCGGCGGGCGCGAAGCAGGCCGCCCGGACTGTCGATCCCGACTTCCGCGGCGCCGCTTTCCTCCAGCAGGAGGCGGGCGACGCAGCGCGTGCCGTTGCCGCAGGCGCCGGCGGACGAGCCGTCCGAATTGTCGATCCGCATGTAGCACGCGGCGTCGTCGCTGGGCAGGAGGGTGAGCAACTGGTCGAACCCCACGCCGCGGCGGCGGTCGCCCAGCCGCCGGATCGTCTCTGGGGTCAGAGCGATCGAATGGCGACGCGCGTCCAGCACGACGAAGTCGTTGCCCAGACCGTGCATCTTTATGAAGGGCAGGGGATTCATGGTGCGCCTTATATGGGCCGAGCGGCGGTCCTGTCCATCGCCTCCGGCCTTGCGCCGGTCCCGGAACGAACAGGGACCCGCGGCCGGATACAAGGCCGCGGGTCCCTGATTTTTGGCGCGAGGGAGGGGAGGTTCCCTGCGCCGGTGTTCTCCGGCCGCTGTTTGGGGAGGAGAGGCCCGGAGAAACCCTGTTGCCGGAAACGGCCGATGGCCGCGCCGGAATTTCGATTAATGCAAGATTAGCACAGTTTCCCCATCTGCAATGTGCTCAATCCGACTTCGCTCCCGCGCCAAATGACGCAATACATACACTGCCGAATTTCGGTGCACTATTTCAAGCAGCCTTTGCTGCCCGCCGCACCGCCTCGATCGCGTCCGGATTGGCGAGCGCGGTCAGATCGCCCGGATTCTCTTCAAGAACCAGGGCCCGTATGACCCGGCGCATGATCTTGAGCGAGCGCGTCTTGGGCAGGTCGTCCACGAAGAGTATGCGCTTGGGCTGGAACGCCTTGCCGAGGCCCTTGACCACTGCCGCTGACAGTTCCGCCGCGATCTCGTCGGAGGCCTGCACCCCCGGCGCCGGGATCGCGGCGATCAGCACGGCCTCGCCCTTGATCGGATCGGGCAGGGCGACGGCGGCGGCCTCCACCACCTTGCCGGTCGCCATGACCAGTCCCTCGATCTCGGCGGGACCGGCACGCTTGCCGGCGACCTGGATGGTGTCGTCGGAGCGGCCGTGGACGTACCACAGGCCGTCCGCGTCGCGGCTGGCCCAGTCGCCGTGCCGCCACAGGTTGGGGAACATCGACCAGTAGGTCTCGATATAGCGCTCCGGATCGTTCCAGATGCCGCGCGACAGGCCGATGGAAGGATTGCGCAGCACCAGTTCGCCCACTTCGCCTGGTCCCACGGGCCGGCCCTGGCCGTCGACGATATCGGTGCCCATGCCCGGCAGCGGTCCGGCGAAGCAGCAGGCGCGCTGCGGATTCAGCACGTTGCCGGCAATGAAGCCGCCGCCGATCTCGGTACCGCCGCAGACGTTGATGATGGGGCAGCGGCCGCCGTCGCCGGCGTGTTCGGCGAACCACAGCCAGGCTTCCTCGGTCCAGGGCTCCCCGGTGGAAGCCAGGATGCGGATTTTCGAGAGATCGTGCTTCTGCACCTCCTCCGGACCGTAGCGCATCAGCCCGCGCACGGCGGTCGGCGCGATGCCGAAGAAGGTCGCGCCGTGCTCGGCGGCGATGCGCCATATGCGCCCCTTGTCGGGCCAGTCCGGCGTGCCCTCGGCCAGAATGAAGGTGGCGCCGGTATAGAGCGTGCCCGCCATCGAGTAGGGGCCGGTGACCCAGCCGAAATCGGCCAGCCACAGCAGCCGGTCCTCCGGCTTCAGGTCGAAGGAAACATGGAAGTCCAGGGCGCCCTTCACGCCGAGGCCGCAGTGGGTCAGCACCACGCCCTTGGGCCGCCCGGTGGTGCCCGAGGTGTAGGCGATCATCATGGCCTGGTCGGCCGGCACCTGCACCGGTTCGGCGTCGGCGTCCGCACGGTCGAGATCGCGCCAGTCGTGGTCACGGCCTTCGACCATCGGGCAGTCAGCGCCGGTCGTTCGCAGCACGATCATGTGCGCCAGCGTCGGAATGCCGGCAGCGGCCTCGTCCATCACCTGCTTCATCGGCACGTCCTGGCCGCGGCGCCTGGCGCTGTCGACGGTGATGGCGGCGACGGCGCCGGCGTCGTTCATGCGCTTCACGATCGCCTCCGCGCCGAAGCCGGAGAAAAGCGGCGAGATGATCGCGCCGATCCGCGAGACCGCGAGGAAGGCGACCACGGTCTCGGGCAGGATCGGCATGTAGACGCCGACGGCGTCGCCGGCCTTCACGCCGAGCGCGGTCAGTCCCGCGGCCAGGTTGCGGACTTCCCCGTCCAGTTCGGCGTAGGTGAGACGGCGGACCGAATCGTCCTCGCCGTGCCAGACGATCGCCTCCTTGTCCCAGACGGGGGTGCCGCGGTGCCGGTCGAGCACATTGTCGGTAAAGTTCATCGTGCCGCCGACGCACCACTTCGCCCAGGGCAGGCCCTCGGAGACGTCCATGACCTTCTCGTAGGGTGTGCCGAAACGTATGCCGAGTTCCGCGATCGCCGCGTTCCAGAACCAGTCGGGATCCTCCGTCGAGCGGCGCACCAGCTCGGCCTCGTCGCCGCAGCCCAGAGCCCGGATGAAGCGGGTCAGGTTGGCGTTGTCGGTGTATTCCGGCGTCGGAACCCAAGTGTAGTCGCTGGCCATTTCGCGGGACCTCCCCTTGCCTCTATGGTCTCCCCGCGGCGAGTATGGCCGCGATGACGGCACGCGTTAAGGGGAGGAAACAACGTGGCAGGCTGGACAGAGACATTCAGAGGCGTGATCTACCCGTGGCACTGCGACCACATGGGCCACATGAACGTGATGTACTACATCAACTTCTTCGATCAGGCCTCGTGCCACGCGCTGTCGGCCTGCGGCTACAAGTGGACCGAGATGGGCGACCAGAACATGGGCTTCGCCGACGTCAAGCACACGGTCGAGTACAAGGGCGAGCAGAAGGTCGGCAGCCCGATTGTGGTGGAAAGCTGCGTCACCAGGCGCGGCCGCACCTCGCTGACCCTGAAACACCGGATGACCAACGCCGAAACCGGCGAACTGGCGGCGACGATGGAGGTCATCACGATCCATTTCGACCTTGCCGCGCGGAAGCCGGTGCCGCTGCGCGAGGACACGATCGAGCTGATCGACTCGCTGCTGGTGGAGAATCCCGAGGACTAGAACAGGGCCGTGTCCTCGATCCGGAACGACTCCGGGGGCGTGTTCAGCAGGACGACTTCGAAGCTGTCGCCGGAGACGATCAGGTTATCGCCGCTCCGGATGAGCGATATCGCCCCGGGCGTGAGACCGAACGCTGTCAGATCGAGGCGGTCGCCGTCCCCCTGATCGAAGTCCGTGACCGTGTCGAGGCCCGAGTTCCGCGTGAAGACGAACAGGTCGGACCCCGGCCCGCCGGCCAGCGTGTCGTCTCCGGCGCCGCCATTCAGTAGATCGGCGCCGGTGCCACCGCTGATGAAATCGTGTCCGAGGCCGCCGAACAGGCGATCGTCGCCTGCATTGCCGCGCAATACGTCATTGCCGTCGCCCCCTTCCAGCAGGTCGTCGCCGCCGCCATCGATGAGCACATCGTCGCCGGCCTCGCCGAACAACCGATCCGCGCCATCCTGACCGTACAGTCTGTCAGCGCCTTCGCCGCCAAACAGAGTGTCATTTCCGGTTCCGCCGTCGATATGATCACGACCACTGCCGCCGCGCAGGAGGTCGGTGTCCGCGCCGCCTCTCAGCGTGTCGTCCCCATCGCCGCCGAAGATGGTGTCGTCCCCATCGCCGCCGACCAGGGTGTCATCGCCGGCCCCGCCCTGCAGCATGTCGTTGCCGTGATGTCCCTGAAGACGGTCGTTGCCACCGCCGCCATTGAGCACGTTGTCGCTATCGCTGCCATAGAGCCGGTCGTCGAAAGCCGATCCGTCGGCGTGTTCGACAAAGCGTATTTCATCGCCGGCGGCCTCGCCCCCCAGCCCCTTCGATATCATCAGGCGAATGAAGACGCCGCCGCCTGAGTCGCCAAAATCGACGGTGTCTTCGCCTTCGCCGCCGTTGAGGACGTCGGCGCCGGCGCCCCCCGACAGCATATCGTTCGCCCGGCCGCCCCGCAGCGTGTCGTCGCCATCGCCGCCGTACAGGGAATCATCGCCCCGCTCGCCGGCGATGTAATCATCGGTCAGGCCGCCATGAATGACATCGTCTTCCGCGGTTCCGCGGAGAGTTTCTCCCGGAGCGTCCACCGGAGCCGCCTTGTCGGGGGGCGCACCCTCATCCAGAGGCGGGGAAGGGCGACCGAACAGAATGGTCATGGCCGAACCCGTGCCCCGGTCCGTGCGGAGCATCATATCATCGATTCCGTCACCATTGACGTCGCCGACCGATTTGCCTGCGCGCGCGCCGCTGATGACGAAGCCGTTGACGCCGTCCAGGTCGGCCAGCCCCACGTTGCCCGGAAGCTGCCCGCTTCCGAACAGAACGCCGACGTTGACGCTTCCGTCAGGAAGGCGCTGCGAGAAGTTGATGTCCTCCCGGCCGTCTCCATTGATGTCGCCCACGGCCCGGGCGAGGTCGTTGAAACCGGTGGATTCGATCAGGATCCGCCTGCTCGCGTCCAGATCCGCGAGCGAAAGCGTTCCTTCCAGCGCTGCGGTATCGAGCAGAACGGCTGCGCCGCCACGCCAGGAGACCAGCAGGTCGCTCGTGCCGTCACCGTCGAAATCGGAGAGGATCTCGACATTGGTCGCGGCGCCGGGCAATGCGAGTCGGAAGCCGTTCTCACCTCCTCCCAGATCGATCCCCGACAACTCGGCGCGGCCATGGATTGCCCGAACGGCGGACTGATTGCGGATCAACGTCGCAAAGTCGCCGAAACCGTCGCCATTCAGGTCGCCGCCCCCTGATGTCGCCCGACCGAGGGTGAAGGCTCCGATACCCGTTTCGCCGGCAAGAACGACGGCCCGGTCGACCGCTCCTTCGGCGTTGCCGAGCAAGATCGAATGGCCAGTCGGGACGGTGACGAAAAGGTCGTCGAAACCGTCACCGTTGATGTCGCCAACGAAATCGGTCTCGCTTCCACCCATGGTGAACAGGCTGGCTCCCGGCGTGATGCCGTTGTCGCCGATCTCATGGAGCAGATGCCGACCCTGGTCCGCCAGACCTGAACCGGCGAAGACGCGCGGATCGCGGCCGACAAGAAATTCCCCATTGCCGTCCCCGTCGAAATCGCCGGTGGTCGAGAAGGAGAAACCTTCCAGCAGGCTGTCGCTTCCGTCGGTGCGATAGAGCAGGCGCGCTTCGACGCGGCTTTCCGACGCTGCAGCGGTTTCCGCCGACAGGACGGAAAAGTTGCCGACGGTCACGAAATCCCGCGCGGACGCCCACAGCGAGCCCACGGCAATGTCGTCAAGGCCGTCGCCATTCACGTCGCCGACGCCCGCGAACGTGCGTATGCCGAAACCGTCGAAACGTGAAATGCCCGATGTGTCCAAATCGACTCCCCGGGACCCCGCAATATCGGCTCCCCTGAAGCTCGGTTCAATTTCCGCCGCAGCGGACTCTTCGAGCATCGTCAGACTCGGTCATTCTTGATTTCGGGTACATTCCCGGCTCCGACGTACACGGTGAGCAAATGTCATCGCCAGCCGGTCAATCCGAACATATATTCACATTATATTAATGATTTCCAGTGATCGGCGCAATCGGGAAAAGATGCCAGACGGTTGAAATCATTGCCGTGTATCCGCGTTCGGCGTTTTGCCGCTACTCGCCGCGGAAGACGGGTTTCCGCTTCTCCTGGAAGGCCCTGAAACCCTCGACGCCGTCGGCGCTGGTGCAGGCTTCCTGCTGACCCTGGGCCTCCTCGTCCAGCGTCGCCTCGAAGCCGAGATCGCTGTTCAGGATGCGCTTGGAGATCAGGAACGCCTTCGTCGGACCGGCGGCGATGTGGCCGGCGAGCTTCGTCACCTCGCCTCTCAGGTCGGCCTGCGGGACCGCGCGGTTGATCAGGCCCATGTCGGCGGCTTCGGCGCCCTTGATCAGTCGGCCGGTGTAGATCAGTTCGAAGGCGCGATGGACGCCGATCCGGGTCTTCAGGTGGTAGTGGCCGCCCGAGTCCAGGATCACGCCGATATTGCGGAAGGGGCTGCCCATCACCGCGTCGTCCGCCGCGATCACCATGTCGCACGCGAAGGCGAGGCCGAAGCCGACGCCGAGACAGGGGCCCTCGACCATGGCGACGGTCGGCACCTGCAGATCGCGGACCTTTTTCAGCACCGGGTGAATGGTGTCGCGCAGCAGGCCCAGATTGTCGTCGTTCGCCGGGTCGGTGCCGGCGATGTCCCGGCCGGCGGAAAAGGCGCCGCCGGCGCCCGAGAGCACCAGACAGCGCGCGCGGGACTGTTCGGCCTGCGCCAGGCAATCGGCCAGCAGCGCCAGATCCTCGGGGCGGAGGCTGTTCTTCGCCTTCGGACGGTTCAAGGTGATGTGGGCGATATCCCCTTCGATCCGCAGCAGCACGGTCGCGTCGGTCATTCCAAGCCTCCCCTTGTCCGGATCTTCGCACTATCTTCGCCCGCGACCGTGACGGGGTCAAAGGCCGAAGGGGAGGGGCCGAAGGCATGAGCGCACTGTTTTCCGAATTCGAGCTGGGCGGGATGACGTTCGACAACCGGGTCGTTGTCTCGCCGATGTGTCAGTACCTGGCCGAGGATGGCTCGGCGACCGACTGGCATCTGATGCACCTCGGCAACCTGGCCATGAGCGGCGCCGGGCTGCTGATCGTCGAGGCGACCCATGTCAGCCGGGAGGGGCGGATCACGCACAACTGCCTCGGCCTCTATTCGGACGAGAACGAGGCGGCGCTGGCCCGCGCCATCGATTTCTGCCGCCGCCACGGCACGGCGAAACTGGGCATCCAGGTCGGCCATGCCGGCCGCAAGGCCTCGACGGACATCCCGCTGCGCGGCGGCAAGCCGCTGCCGTCGGAGCAGGGCGCCTGGCAGACGATCGCGCCGTCGGCGCTGCCCTATGCCGAGGGCTGGCATACGCCGCGCGCCTTCCAGGCCGAGGATTTCGCCCGGGTCCGCGAGGAGTTCGTGCAGGCCGCCATCCGCGCCGCGCGCATCGGCTTCGACCTGTTCGAACTGCATGGCGGCCATGGCTATCTGCTGCACCAGTTCCTCTCGCCGATCTCGAACCGGCGCGAGGACGCCTATGGTGGCGACCTGGCGGGGCGCATGCGTTTTCCGCTGGAGGTCTTCGACGCCGTGCGCTCGGTCTGGCCACATGATCGCCCGCTCGGCATCCGCCTATCGGCGACCGACTGGGTGGAGGGCGGCTGGACGCTCGGGGAGACGGCGGAGCTGGCGCGCGAACTGAAGAACCGCGGCTGCGATTTCATCGACGTCACCACGTCGGGCCTCGATCCGCGCCAGCAGATCCCGATCGGCCCCGGCTATCAGGTGCCCTTCGCCGAACAGATCCGCCGGGAGGCGGAGATCCCGACCATGGCGGTCGGCATGATCACCGAGCCGCAGCAGGCCGAGGCGATCATCGCCGAGGGCCGCGCCGACTTCGTCATGCTGGCCCGGGGCATGATGTACGACCCGCGATGGGCCTGGCATGCCGCGGAGGAGCTGGGTGTCGAGATTCCCTACCCGGCGCAGTACGCCCGCGCCCTGCCGTCGAAATGGCCGCAGGCCTTCGCCCATCGCCGCCGGACGGCGCCGAAGGCCGTCGGCGACGCGCGGCAGCTGTAGGAAATGGTGTGGCCCTTGGACTGGATCCAAGGGCCCGGTAATAGGAAGGACTGTGTCCTGGGGTCGAGCTCCAGGACGCCACGGTTGTTGATCAGCTCTCAGCTCTTCTCCGGCCCGCGGGTGTCGAACTGCACGTTCGGGTCCTGGAAGTAGCGCTTCGCCCAGATGCCCTCGCCGGGCTCATCCTTGAGCGGCAGGCGCCAGGTGCGCACCTTCGCATCGGCGAGCTTCACCCGGAACAGGCCCCGTCTTTCGCCGATGGTGTTTCGCACATAGGCTTCGGCGTCCTTCTCCGGCACGTAGCGCGCGGCCATGCGCCGGTAGAGGTCGCGCCATTCGTCATCCTCGCCGACGTCATGGACCAGCTCTGCCCGGCCCTCGACGATCACCTTGCGGTAGGGCAGGGGCTGCTCGTCGATGCACAGCGAGCAGCGCGGGTCGCGGCGCAGACAGTCGAACCACTCCGAACGCTCGCGGGGCGTAAACCAGATGGCGCCATCCTCGTGAATGAACCACAGCGGCGTGACAAAGGGGCTGCCGTCTGGGCGGACGACGCCGATCTTCATGACGACCTTGCGTTCGGCCAGAAACGCGTTGCGCTCCGCGTCGGTCAGCTTGGGCATGATTGTCTCCTCAGGCGGCGCTGGCGGCGTCGCCCGCCGGCTCGATGCGGTATTTCGACAGGTCGATGTCGCGGGTCCAGTGCCAGTAGTCCACCAGCCGGAATGGCGTGACCGAGTAGACCCGGCCCGCCTTGTTCCGGTAGTAGGTGGTCATGCCCGGATGGGTCCAGATCATCTGTTCGTGCTCGGCGTCGACCCTGGCGCACCAGTCCTCCTGGGCTTGCTCGGTCGGCTCCAGAGCCTCGATGTCCTTTTCCATCATCGTCTTCAGGGCCTCGGCAATGTAGTTCGCCTGGCACTCGGCCTGGAAGATGGCGCTGCCGCCATGGCCAAGGCCGGTGTTCGGGCCCTGCATGACGAACAGGTTGGGGAAGTGCGGCACCGTGATGCCGAGATAGGCGCGCGGGTCGTCGTCGGCCCAGTCCTCCTCCAGCTTCCGTCCGCCGGCGCCCGTCAGGTTGAGCCGGGCCGCCATGAGCGAGACCTTGAAGCCGGTCGCCATGATGACGACGTCGACCTCCCGCAGCCGGCCGTCCTCGGTGACGACGCCGTTCTCCGCAATGCGCTCGACCCGGTCGGTGATCAGTTCGACGTTCGGTTTCTTGATCGCCTGATACCAGCCATTGTCCAGCAGGATGCGCTTGCCGTAGGGCGGGTAGGTGGGCATGCACTTCTCGATCAGGTCGGGGCGGTCCTCCAGCTCCTTCTCGATATGCGCTGCCATTTCCTGGCGGTGGCGTTCGTTGGCGCGGTTCAGCGAGCGCTCGGGATGCTCCCAGTCCGGATCCTTGCGCAACGTCGGCAGCAGGCCGTCGCCATAGCGCCAGAGCATGGTGAGCCGGAACCATGCGGCGTAGAAGGGCACGTTCTCCAGCAGCCACTGGGCGCCCTCGCCGATGGGATCGTGATAACGCGGGATCGGACGCGCCCACTGGGCACTGCGCTGATAGACATGCAGTTCGGCCACCTCGTCGACGATGGACGGCACCACCTGCATGGACGAGGCGCCGGTGCCGATCACGGCGACCCGCTTTCCCTTCAGGTCCAGGCCCTCCGGCCACTCTGCGGTGTGGAACAGCGGCCCCCTGAAGCTGTCCAGCCCCTTGATCTCGGGCAGGGTCGGCAGGCTGAGCTGGCCGATGGCGCTGACCAGCGCCTTGGTCTCGACCGCTTCGATCGAGCCGTCGGCGCGCCGCAGTTCGACGCGCCAGAAACGGCCGCCTTCGTCCCATTCGCCCTTCACCACCTCGGTGCGGAAGCTGATCCGGTCGTTCAGGCCGAATTCGTCGACCGAACGCTCCAGATAGTCGTGCAGCTGGTCGCGGGTGGAGAAATACCGGTGCCAGCGATAGGGCCGCGCATTGGAGAACGAATAGGCGTGGTTCGGTGTGTCGACGCCGCAGCCGGGATAGATGTTCTCGTACCAGGTGCCGCCGACGCGGTCGTTGCGCTCGACGATACGAAAGGGAACGCCCAGATCCTTCAGCCGGGAGCCAAGGGCGATGCCGCTGGCGCCGGCACCGACGATCAGCACCGGCCGCTCGTCGACGGGCGTCGTCTCCTGCGGCCGCCGCCAGCCGTTGTGCTGCGACGCCAGGCCGACCTGCTCGCGCATCATGGGCGCGTATTCGGGCGGAATGCGTTCGCCCAGGCAGGTGTTCATCATCTCGACCATCACTTCGTCGCCGGGGTCCCGCACCGCCGGCTCCAGGCCAGGACGCGAGAGAATCTCGACTGCGGCGCGGCGCAGTTCGGCGCGCGCTTCCTCGGAGAGGCCGGCGGTCTCGTCGGCGATCAGGCGCACGTCGCGGGCGGGCCGGAACGGCTCCTCCAGCCACTTGCGGTCGCCGGTCATGTGATAGAGGACCATCGGCAGCACGCGATAGTCGGCCTCGTCGAGCGCCACCTCCAGCTTGTCTTTCGGCAGGTCGTGAATCTCGATCTTCATTGGCTTGCTCCTCCCCACGGCCAAACTGTCAGCTTCGATGCAATCCGTGAAGCCTACCGATCAGATGTAAATTATACCAATGAGTATCAAGGCGATGCCGGAAATGCAAAAGGGGCCGCGTCGCCGCGGCCTCTTCGCTTGGATTCCGAACTGCCGGCGGAAGCCTACTTGATCTTGGCTTCCTTGAACTCGACGTGCTTGCGCGCGACCGGATCGTACTTCTTCAGCGACATCTTCTCGGTCAGGTTGCGCGGGTTTTTCTTGGTCACGTAGTAGTAGCCCGTGCCGGCGGTGCTCACGAGCTTGATCTTCTGAACAACTGGCTTGGCCATGGCGTGTCTCGTCTCAGTCTGAATTCCGGAGCGCGGAAGATAATCCCGCGGGCGTGGATGTCAATGGAAAGTGGGCCTATTCCTCGACGTCGTCAACGTCGGCCTGACCGGAAATGCGCCGGCGTACGTGACTCCAGCTGACGCCGACGCCCATGATCGTCGCGACCACGACCAGGATGATCCAGATCAGGGCGTCGCGGTTGGTCGGATCCAGCATCTGCTGGTCCACCAGGATCCAGATGATCACGCCGAAGATCGCGGCAATCAGCACGATTCCGAAGATGCCGATGGAGCGGAAGGTCGCGCGCAGGAAGATGACGTAGCCGACGACGAGGATGAGGCCCACCAGCAGCTTGTAGGGCAGGTCGACCTGCAACTCGTCGAAGGTCCAGCTGAGATAGTTGAAGGCGGTCGGGTTGTAGGTCACCAGCACCAGTACGAGGGCAATGAGCCAGCGCTTGAAGAAGCCCGCGAAATCCATATGCATGTTGTCGTCTTCCCCCTCGGTGCGGCGCCCTCAGGCCGCTTCGACCGCCACCGCCGTGTCGTGAAACAGGCCGCCGCCGACCGGCGCGCCGGGCTCGGCGCTGGTCAGCGCGTTGATGCCCAGCCCGTCGACGAAGGCGGCGTTGGGCCAGACCGATTCGACGATGATCACGCCGGGGCGGAGGCCGTCGAAGACCTCCGCATGGAGGCGCACGGTGCCGCGCTCGTTGGAAAGCCTCACGAGCTGCCCGTCCGCGATGCCCAGCTTCCCGGCGTCGGCCGGACCGATCTTCACGGTCGGGCGGTTCTCCCGCTTTTTCGAGGTCGGCGTCTCGGTGAAGGAGGAGTTGAGGAAGTTCCTGGCCGGGCTGGTGCTCATCCGGAAGGGCTTCTCCGGCGTCGCCCGGTCCTCGCGGCCCCAGTAGTCGGGGAAGGCGGGCATGTCGCCGGGCGCGCCGTCCGGTCCGAATCCCTTCGGCGCGCATTCCGACCAGTCGGGGCGGAAACGGAACCGGCCGTCCGGATGGCCGAAGCCGTTCAGATAGTGCGCGGTCTCGAAATCCGGCTGCACGTCGAACCAGCGTTTTTCGCGCAATTCGTCGATTCCCGGCCATCCCGAGTTCTTCAGCGTCTCGTCGATGATCTCTTCCGGGCCCATGGCGAAGCCGCGATGCTCGGCGCCCAGCCGCTCGGCCAGGGCGCAGATCACTTCGTGATTGCTGCGGCAGCCCTCGGGCGCGTCGACCGCCTTCGGACCCAGCAGGATGTGCTGATGGCCGCCGCCCTGGTAGAGGTCGGTGTGCTCCAGGAACATGGTCGCCGGCAGCACGACGTCGGCGAACTGCGCCGTCTCGGTCAGGAACTGCTCGTGGACGCAGGTGAACAGATCCTCTCGGGCCAGTCCCGCATGCACCTTGTTCAGTTCCGGCGCGACCATCGCCGGATTGGTGTTCTGCATGAAAAGGCCCATGATCGGCGGCCCGTCGCCCAGGTCGCGCCGATCGCCCGTCAGCACCGGGCCGATGCGCGACTGGTCCAGGATGCGGGTGTGGCGGCCCGGCGCGTCCAGTCCCTCGATCAGGCCGCGGTCCCAGTGATAGATGGCGCCGTTGTTGTGGAAGGCGCCGCCGCCTTCGTGCCGCCAGGAGCCCAGAACCGCCGGCACGCAAAGCGCCGCATGCATGTTCACCGAGCCGTTGCGCCCGCGCGTGAAGCCGTAGCCCAGCCGGAAGAAGGTCCGTGGCGTCTCGCCCACCAGCTTCGCGAAGGCCTCGATCTCCTCGACGCCGAGGCCGGTGATCTCCGCCGCCCATTCCGGGGTCCTGTCGGCCAGATGCGCCTCCAGGCCCGCCGGATCGTCGGTGTACTTCGCCATGTAGTCGCGGTCCGCATGGCCGTCGCGGAAGGCGATGTGCATGACCGCACAGGCCAGTGCGCCGTCGGTGCCCGGCTTCAGGATCAGGCCCATGTCGGCCTGGTCGATGGTGCCGTTGCGGTAGACGTCGATGGCGACGATCTTCGCCCCGCGTTCCTTCCTGGCCTTGATGGCGTGGGTCATGACGTTGACCTGGGTGTTCACCGGGTTGGTGCCCCAGATCACGACGCAATCCGACTTGGCCATCTCGCGCGGGTCGACGCCGGCCAGCAGGCCGGTGCCTGCGATATAGCCGGTGAAGGCCATCGTCGTGCAGAAGGTGCCGTGCATCCGGCTGTAGCCCTTGGCGTGGCGCAGACGGTTGATGCCGTCGCGCATCACCAGGCCCATGGTCCCGGCGTAATAATAGGGCCAGATCGCCTCGGCGCCGTGTTCGGCCTCGATGGCAAGGAACTTCTCCGCCACCAGGTCCAGCGCCTCGTCCCAGGACGCCTCGCGGAACTGCCCGGAGCCCTTGGGGCCGGTGCGGATCATCGGCTTCGTCAGCCGGTCGGGATGGTGGATGCGCTCGGCGTAGCGGGCGACCTTGGCGCAGATCACGCCGTCGGTGTAGCTGTTGTCCTTCGACCCGCGCACGCGGCCGATCCGGTCCGGCGCCAGGACGTCCACCTCCAGCGCGCAGGTCGACGGACAGTCGTGCGGACAGGCGGAATAGGCGACGGTGACGGGCGCGTTCATGGCGGCCTCCCAGGTTCCCAACGCAAATACACCTAGCGTCCGCCCGACGCGGCGGCAAGCGGATCAGGCGTCGGCGCGCTGGGCGAAGTAGCGTTCCTGGTTGGTGCGGCGGTCGTCCAGACGCCATGGCTCGTCGGGCCGCCAGTTCAGCATGCGCAGGAAATAGCGCTGCAGCCGTCCGTCGGCGACGTCCAGATCGATGATGTTCAGACAGGCCGTGTCCTGTTCGAAACGCGCCAGCCCGTGCAGACCCGCATGTGCCAGCCAGGAGAAGACGGCCCGGTTCACGCCGCCATGGGCGACGATCAGCATGGTGCGCCAGTCGTCCTCGATCAGCAGTTCGTGGATGGTCTTCGTCACCCGTTCGTAGAAATCGTCGAAGGCCTCGCCCCGGGCGAAGCGCATGCCGGGCTCGTGGGCGCGTTCGAAGGCGTAGACCATTTCGGACAGCGACTCGGACCGGTTCATCAGGGCGGCGGCGCCGGACCTGATCTCCCGCAGCCCGCCGATGACCTCGAGTTTCGGGTCGGTGCGGCCGCCCAGCGCGCCTTCCGCTGTCTGCACCGTGCGCAGCAGGCCCGAGCAGACGGCGCGGTCGAAATGGACCTCGCGCAGCGCCTCGCCCATGGCCGCGGCCTGTTCGTGGCCCAGATCGGTCAGCGGCACCTTGTCCGGCTCGGCGACGCGGACGCCGTTCTCGTCGTAGTAGTTCACATCGCCATGACGCATCAGATAGACGCGCCGCCGGTCGGCGGCCAGGTCGGTCATGTTCGTTCCTCCAGGGTCCGGCGACCATGTTCGCGCCGCCGGATGACAGTTCAGCGACGCCTTCGGCCGCGGTGCTTCTCCCGCGGCGGACGGCCGCCGGCGGGGCGTTTCGGTCCGGGCCGGGCCTTCGCCCTGGCGTCTTTCTTCTCGCTCGCCACGATCTCCAGCACCAGACCGCCGGTCACCGGCACCGCGTCCTGCAGCTTCACGGTCACCGGGTCGCCCAGCCTCCAGAGACGGCCGGTGCGCCGCCCGACCAGCATGCGCGCCTGCTCGTCGAAGTCGTAGTAATCGTCGCCCAGGGTGCGCATGGGCACGATGCCGGAGGCGCCCGTCTCGGCGAGGCTGACGAACAACCCAGCCCTGGTCACGCCCGACACCCGGCCCGCGAACATGCCGCCGATCTGATCCTTCAGGTAGATCGCCGTGAAGCGGTCCATGGCGTCGCGCTCGGCCAGCATGGCCCGGCGCTCGAATTCGGATGTCTGTTCGGCCAGTTTCTCCACCGCCGCCTTGTCCATGTCGCGCAGGCCGTCATTGCCGGCGCGCATGGCGTCGATCAGGGCGCGGTGCACCAGCAGGTCGGCGTAGCGGCGGATCGGCGAGGTGAAATGGGCGTAGCGCTTCAGCGAGAGGCCGAAATGGCCCATGTTGTCGGTGCTGTAATAGGCCTGCGTCTGGGCCCGCAGCACCGCCTCGTTGACCATCGCTTCCTCGTCGGTGCCGGAGGCCCGGTCCAGCACCTTGTTGAACTGTTTCGGCCGCATCACCTCGCCGATGGTGAAGTCGATTTCCAGGGTCTCGAG
Organism: Minwuia thermotolerans; assembly: GCF_002924445.1. NCBI lineage: Bacteria > Pseudomonadati > Pseudomonadota > Alphaproteobacteria > Minwuiales > Minwuiaceae > Minwuia > Minwuia thermotolerans. The sequence continues at coordinate 487,123 of NZ_PIGG01000031.1, read as the reverse complement.
GAACTCCTTCAGCGATTTGAGGCGCTCCGGGTCGGGCGGTTCGTGGACGCGGTAGACACAGATCTTCTTGCGCTTCTCCAGTGTTTCCGCGGCGCAGACATTGGCCAGGATCATCATCTCCTCGATGACCTTGTGCGCCTCCAGTCGTTCGCGCGGCCGGATCGCCGCGATGTAGCCGTCCTCGCCGATCTCCGCCTTGCGTTCCGGCAGTTCGATGTGCAGCGGCTGCCGGCGGTCCCGCTCCTTCGCCAGCAGCCGGTAGGCGGCGAAGAGCGGCTTCAGGACGTTGTCCAGCAGCGGCTCGACCTCTGGCCTCGGCGCGCCGTCGATCGCCGCCTGCACGTCCTCGTAGGCGATGTTGGCCGCCGAGCGCATCAGCGCGCGCCGGAAGCGGTGGCGAAGCTTCCGGCCCTTGGCGTCGATCACGATCTCGGCCGCCAGAACGGGCCGGACCTCGCCGGGCATCAACGAGCAGAGGTCGGCGGACAGGGTCTCCGGCAGCATGGGCGCGACCCGGTCGGGGAAATAGCAGGAGACGCCGCGTTCCTGAGCCGCCTTGTCGAGGGCACTGCCCGACCGGACGTAATGGGCGACATCGGCGATGGCGACGATGATGCGGAAACCGCCTTCGTTCTCGGGGTCGTCGTCGTCCGCCGCCCAGACCGCGTCGTCATGGTCGCGCGCATCAGAAGGATCGATGGTGACCAGCGGCACATCGCGCAGATCCTCGCGGCCGTGCAGTTCCGTCACCGGCAGCGCTTCCGCCGCCTCGCCCAGTGCCTCCGCGGTGAAGTCCTTCGGTATGCCATGAGTCTGGATCGACATCAGCGAGATGGCGCGGGGATTGTCGAAGGAGCCCAGCACGTCGACGACCTTCGCGTGCCGCGGTCCCAGCGCGCGGCCGGGCAGGGCCTCGATCTCCACAAGGTCGCCGGACCGGGCGCCCTTTAGGTCGCCGGCGCGCACGATCATCTCGTCGCGCAGCTTGCGGTCGGCGGGGCGGACGCGGCCCTCGGCCCCGACCATCTGCAGCACGCCCAGGATGCGCCGCGGCGTGATCTGCAGCCGCCGGATCGCGCGGGCCTCGTAGCCGTACCGGTGCCGGGACAGACGGGCCAGGAACTGGTCGCCCGGTTTCGGCGCCGGGCCGCGGACCGTGTCGGGATCGAGCACGATGCGCGGGCATTCAGCTTCCGATTCCCACTTGGCTGGCCGGCAGAGCACGTCATCGTCCTCGCCGATGGCGGTGACGTCCAGCACCATGACCGGCGGCAGGCGGCCGGGCGGGCGGCCCTTCTCCTCGGTTTCGGCTCCGCGCTCGGCGGCGACTTCCTTGAGCACGCGTTTCAGCCAGATGCGGTCCTGGCCCTTGATGCCGAAGGCGCGCGCCACCTCCCGCTTTCCGGCGGTCCCGCCGGATTCGTCGATGAAATCCCGGATTTCCTTCTTGGTCGGCAGATTGCCGTCGTTCACGCCTACTTCGCTTTCGACTTCGGCTGGGCCTTCTTAGTCGATGTCTTCGCCGCGCCCTTTGCCGCCGTCTTCGAGTTCGTGTTCTTCTTGCCCTTGCCGGCCTTCGCCGCACGTTCGGCGATCAACCTCACCGCCTCGTCCATGGTGATGGACTGCGGATCGACGTCCTTCGGGATCGTCGCGTTGACCTTGCCGTGCTTTACATAGGGACCGTAGCGGCCGTCGAGAACCTGTACTTCGCCGCCTTCTTCCGGATGCTCGCCGAGGGACTTCAGCGCTTTCGGCTGCGCCCGCCCGCCGCTCTTCTTTTCCGCCAGCACGGTGACGGCGCGGTTGATGCCGACGTCGAGCACCTCGCGCCAGTCGGGCAGATTGGCATATTTCTTCTCATGTTCGACGAACGGACCGTAGCGCCCGATGCCCGCCGTGATCGGGCTGCCGGTCTCCGGGTGCTCGCCGACATGCCGCGGCAGGGTGATCAGCCGGATGGCCAGTTCGAGATCGACATCGTTCGGCTCCAGCCCCTTGGGCAGGGAGACGCGTTTCGGCTTCTCGCCCGGGGCGCCTTCGCCGAGTTGCAGATAGGGGCCGTAGGGGCCGATCTTCAGCCAGATGGTCTCGCCCGTGGCGGGGTCGACGCCCATCTCCCGGTCGCCTTCCATCTCGGCCTTCTTCTGATCGTCGTCGCCGCCCAGCCGGCGGGTGAACCTGCAGTCCGGATAGTTGGAACAGCCAAGGAAGGCGCCGAACTTGCCAAGTTTGAGGCTCAGCCGGCCTTCGCTGCAGTTCGGGCAGAGGCGGGGGTCGGAGCCGTCTTCCCTTTCCGGGAACAGCGAGGGCGCCAGGAAATCGTTCAGCGCCTCCAGCACCTCTCCGATCCGCAGTTCCTTCGTCTCGTCGACCGCCGCCGAGAAGTCCTTCCAGAAGCGCCGCAGCACCTCCTTCCAGTCTTCCTTGGCGGCAGAGATGTCGTCCAGTTCCTCCTCCAGCGAGGCGGTGAAGTCGTATTCGACATAACGGCTGAAGAAGTTGATCAGGAATGCGGTGACGACGCGGCCCTTGTCCTGGGGCACGAAGCGCTTCTTCTCCAGGGTGACGTAGTCGCGGTCCTGCAGAACCGAGAGGATCGAGGCATAGGTGGAGGGCCGGCCGATGCCCAGCTCCTCCAGTTTCTTGACCAGCGTTGCTTCGGTGTAGCGCGGCGGCGGCTGGGTGAAATGCTGGTCCGGCTGCACCTCGCGGCGGTCGAGGTTCTCGCCTTCGGTCAGCTTCGGCAGGCGGCGGTCGTCATCGTCATCGGAGGTGTCGTCGCGCCCCTCCTCGTAGACCTTCAGGAAGCCGGGAAACTCGACCACCGTGCCGGTGGCGCGGAAGACGATGCCGCCGTCCGCGTCCGGGATGTCCACGCCGGTCTGGGCGAGGCGCGCATCGGCCATCTGGCTGGCCACCGTGCGTTTCCAGATCAGCTCGTAGAGCCTGGACTGCTCGGCCGAGAGGTAGCGCTTCATCTGTTCCGGCGTGCGGGTGACGTCGGTGGGGCGGATCGCCTCGTGCGCTTCCTGGGCATTCTTCGCCTTGGTCGCCCAGTGACGGGGCTTGGAGGGTACGTAGGGCCGGCCGTATTCCTCGCCGATGGTCGCGCGGATGGCGTCAATGGCCTCGGAGGCGAGCTGGACGCCGTCTGTCCGCATGTAGGTGATCAGGCCGATGGTCTCGCCGCCGATGTCCACGCCTTCGTAGAGCTTCTGCGCCACCTGCATGGTCTGGCGTGCGCTGAAGCCGAGCTTCCGCGAGGCTTCCATCTGCAGGGTCGAGGTGATGAAGGGCGGCCAGGGCCGGCGGCTGGTCTGACGGGTCTCGATCTCGCCCACGGTGAAGCTGCCCGCCTCGGCGCGGCGGGCCAGTTCCATCGCTTCCGCCTCGGTCTTGATGTCCAGGCGGTCCAGCTTGCGTCCGTCGACCTGCGTCAGGCGCGCGGTGACATCCTCCCCCGCGGCGGTACGGAAGACGGCCTTGATCGACCAGTATTCCTGCGGCCTGAACTTTTCGATATCCAGTTCGCGCTCGACGATCAGCCGGAGCGCGACGGACTGCACCCGTCCCGCGGAGCGCGCGCCCGGCAGCTTGCGCCAGAGCACCGGACTCAGCGTGAACCCGACCAGATAGTCGAGCGCCCGGCGCGCCTGCTGGGCGTTGACCAGGTCCATGTCGATCGCCCGGGGGTGCTTCATCGCCTCGGTGATGGCGCCTTTGGTGATCTCGTTGAAGACGACGCGCTCCACCTCGACCGATTTCTTCAGCGCCCGGCGGGACTTCAGCGCCTCCAGCACGTGCCAGGAGATCGCCTCGCCTTCGCGGTCGGGGTCGGTCGCCAGCACCAGCCGATCCGCATCCTTCACCGCGTCGGCGATGGCCTTCAGGTGCTTGGCCGATTTCGGGTCGGCCTGATAGGTCATGGAGAAGTCTTCCTCCGGCAGGACCGAACCGTCCTTGGAGGGCAGATCGCGCACATGACCGAAGGATGCCAGGACCTTGTAGTTGGATCCCAGATACTTGTTGATGGTCTTGGCCTTGGCCGGGCTCTCGACGACAACGACGTCCATGGCACCTCAGCGCGTTGGGGGGAGGGGGCCGGAAGCCCGATCAGTGAGCGGCGAAAATGGGGGCTGGCCCATAGGCTGTCAACGGCCCTCGCGGCCGGGAGGTCTCACCCGTCATGATTGAGGGCGTAACGGTTGCCGGCATGACGCTGCACCCGGCCGGCAATCTCCAGTTCGACGATGAGCGCGTTGAAATCGGAGGGACCGAGGCCGCTGGCCCGCATCAGCACGTCCGCTTCCGCCGGCTCCGGCGACAGGGCCTCGACCAGGGCGCTGCGCGCCTCGTCGCCCGGATCGAGAGCGAAGCCGGCATCCTCCACCGGACCCTCGAAGCGCGCCGGCACGGGCTGGAACAGGCTGGTGCGGCCCGAGGCAAGCTCCTCGAGGATGTCGTCGGCGCTTTCCACCAGACGCGCGCCCTCGCGGATCAGGCGATTGGCGCCACGGGCCCTGGGGTCCAACGGCGAACCCGGCACGGCGAAGACGTCGCGGCCCTGCTCGCCGGCGTAGCGCGCCGTGATCAGCGTGCCGGAGCGCAATGCCGCTTCCACCACCAGAACGCCCAGCGAGAGCCCGGAGATCACCCGGTTGCGGCGGGGGAAGTGCCGCGCCTTGGGCTCTGCGCCCAGGGGCTGTTCGGCCAGGATGACGCCGTGTTCGGCGACTTCCTTCTGCAGGGCTTCGTTCTCCGGCGGATAGAAAATGTCGACGCCGCCGGCGACGACGGCTGCGGTTCCGGTATCGAGGCTGGCGCGGTGGGCCTCGGCATCGATGCCGCGGGCGAGGCCCGAGATCACGACATGGCCCTGGGCGCCCAGTTCGCCGACGATGCGGCGGCAGAGCGTGCGGCCGTTGGCGGAGCAGTTGCGGGCGCCGACGACGGCCACCGTCGGCCGTTCCAGCAGGCTGGCGTCACCCAGCACGGAAATCACCGGCGGCGCGCCTTCCGCCTGCGCCAGTCGGGCCGGATAATCGGCGTCGCCGGCCATGATCAGCCGTCCGCCGATGCGGCGAAGACCTTCGACTTCCCTCTCCGCCTGCTGGACGGACGCCACCCGAAGCCTGCGGCGGCCATTGCGGCGTGCAATATCGGGCAGCGCCTCCAGCGCCGCCTCGGCGTCGCCGTACCGCGCCAGCAGGCGCATGAAATTCACGGGGCCGACGTTCTCGCTGCGGATCAGCCGCAGCCGGGCCAGTCGTTCGCCATCGGTGTCCGCCGGTTTCATGGCCGGCAGCATGCACCGGTTGCGCGTCCGGTACAAACGAACAACCCCCGCCGGCGGGCGGCGGGGGTTGTGGGTTGGCCTGTGATCATCCGTGTCAGGCGGCGCGCACGCGCTCCAGGAAGCCGTTGATCTCGGTGTTGAGGGCGTTGGCCTGATGCGCGAGATCGCCGGCGGAAGCGAGAACCTGGGCGGCGGCGGAACTGGACTGGCTCGCCGCCTCGGTGACGCCGGAGATGTTGACCGAGACATCCTGCGTGCCGGAAGCGGCCTGCTGCACGTTCTGGGAGATGTCCTGGGTGACCGCGGTCTGTTCTTCCACTGCCGCGGCGATCGTCGAGGCGATGCCGGACAGTTCCTTGACCGCGCCGGTCACCCGGGAGATCGCCGCAGCCGAGCTGCCGGTGGCGGCCTGGATGGCCTGGATCTGCTCGGCGATGTCCGTCGTCGCCTTGGCGGTCTGGCTGGCCAGCGTCTTGACCTCGGATGCGACGACCGCAAAGCCTTTGCCGGCGTCCCCGGCGCGGGCAGCCTCGATGGTGGCGTTGAGCGCAAGCAGGTTGGTCTGCTCGGCGATTTCCTTGATCAGGGCCACGACCTCGCCGATCTTCTCCGCCGTGTCGGCAAGCTGCTGCACGGTGATGACCGTCTCGTCGGCTTCCCTTTCGGCGGTGCCGGCGCGTGTCGAGGATTCGGACGCCTGGCGGCCGATCTTGCGGATCGAGTTCGACATTTCCTGCGTGGCCGAGGCGACGGTCTGGACATTCACCGATGCCTGCTCGGAGGCGCTGGCAACGGCGGCGGAGCGGTTGTTGGTTTCGTCCACGGTGGCCGTCATGGCCTGGGCCGCGGCCTGCAACTCGGTAGCGGCGCTGGAGACGGCCTTCACGATGTTGCCAACCGCCTGCTCGAACTCGCCCGCGAGTTCGTGCATCGCTGCCTTGCGTTCCGCTTCGGCGCGGGTCTCCGTTTCGCGTTCACGCAATTCCAGTTCGGCCTTCTCGATGGCGTTCCGCTTGAACACCTCGATGGACTTCGCCATCGCTCCGATCTCGTCGCGGCGGTCCAGATAGGGCACCGCGGTCCCGGTGTCGCCGGCCGCGAGGGCCTGCATACGCCGGTTCATCTGCAGGATGGGCTGGGAAACCATGCGCGAGATCATGAATACGATGCCCGCCAGCAGCGCGGCGGCAATGGCGCCGGCGATCACCAGCGCCTCCAGCGCGCCCGACAGGATCTCGGCGTCGGCGCGGCCGAAGTCCCAGACCATGGCGAGGGTGCCGACCACGTCGTTGTTCGGGCCGAAGCGGATCGGCGTGACGACGACCTGCTGACCGCCGGCCATGGCGTTGAACGGCTCGCCGGTTTCGGCGGACCGCGTCACCGCGGCCTCGATCGCCGCTTCGTCAGCGGCGGCCAGAGCCTCCGAATTGTACTCGACGATGGCGCCGGCGTCGGCCTTCATCACGCGGATGGCGGCCACGGCCGCTCCTTCGCCGGCTGTCAGGGGCTGGTAGGCGTCGCGGATGTGTTCGACCTTGCCGAAGCGTACGGCGCCGCCGACCTGGGCGGCCAGAAGCCGGGTCTGCTCCAGATTGCCGGCGGCGACAAACTCCCTGACGCGCTCGCGCTCCGCAGTGAACTGGAGCGCGATGATGGCGGTGAACCCGGCGACGACGCCGAGCAGCACCACGGCGATGAGCCGCGCCCCGAGGCCGCGGAAGCGGCGGATGTCGTCCTTCCGCTTCGGGGCGGGCGCGGACTGGGTCTGTTCGGTCATGACCGGGTTCTCCGTCGGATCAGAGAGACGAAACGTCGACGCCGAACGTCGCCGCGCCGATTACGGCGCCGCTGGCGGGGTCGACGATCGGAACGCTGACCTGGCTCTGATAGGTCTGGGTCGACTCGTCCAGCTCGACATCGCCGATGTGAATCGAGTCGGCGCCGGCCAGGAAGGTTTCCTTCCACTTGGCTTCGTCGCCCTGCCAGTAGTCGGAGGTGACGTCGGACTGGCCCACGTTGAGGCCCTTGCCGTCCATGACGAAGATTTCGGTGAACTGGCCGCCTGCGGCTTCCTTGCGGGCTTTCAGATAGCCGGAGAGGTTGTTGGCGAGGACTTCGGAGATCATCTCGCCGCCGCCGTCGACCTCCGCGCGCCACTTCTTGTCGAGACCGTCGATATCGGTCTGGCCCAATCCGGCGGTCTTCTGGTTCTGGGCGTTGATCGCGGCGACGACCGTGGCGTCGCTGACAATATTGCGGATCTCGCCCCGGGCGAGCTGTTCCAGCGGGGCGCGGAATTCGTTCGCTGCCGCCGGCAGGGCCGCGAGGGCGAGAGCGGCGGCGAGGGCCGTCCGGACAACGTGGTTCATGGCGTTCCTCCTGGGGGTTGTTCGAAGCCGATCATTTCGAGGTGGTAATGGGAGGAACTTTCGTTTTGGTTAAACCGGTAAGGACAGTTCATCTGTATCGCGCTGCCGCCCGGCGATGTGGGGCGGAAGGCCGCGAACCGGGCACAACGAAAAATCCCCGCCGGAGCCCGGCGGGGATTTGGGTTAGTTTGCAGTGTCGGCGCGGGTTCAGGCGGCCTTGGCGTAGCGCTTGCGCACGACGTCGATCATGTGGTCGGCGCTCGAGATCTCGAAGGGATCGCCCTCGACGTCATCGCCCTTGCCGGGCTCCTCGAAGAGTTCGACGATCTCGCCGTCCTCGACCAGCATGGAATAGCGCCAGCTGCGATAGCCGAAGCCGAGATTGTCCTTCTTCACCAGCATGCCGATCTTGGAGGTGAACTCGCCCGAACCGTCGGGCAGCAGGGTTACCTTCTCGATGCCCTGGTGACGGCCCCACTGGAACATCACGAAGGCGTCGTTGACCGACAGGCAGACGATCTCGTCGACGCCCTGCTCGATGAACAGGTCGTGGAGCTCCTCGAAGCGGGGCAGGTGGGTCGAGCTGCAGGTCGGCGTGAAGGCGCCCGGCAGACCGAAGACGATGACCTTGCGGCCCTTGAAGATCTCGTCGGATGTCCGGTCCTGCCAGCGGAACTTGTTCGGCCCCTCGACGGATTCGTCGCGGACGCGGGTCTTGAAGGTTACGGATGGGACGCGCATGAAAAATCTCCTTTGCCCGTGTGTTGTTCGATGATCCCGATTTAGGCGTCGGGGACGGGCGCGTCAATACGAATTAGAATGATTTTAATATAAAGATGATCGCCCGGCAGCGTGGCACGGAGGTGGAAGCCTCCGCCGCCGGAGCGGCGAAGGCTTCCTTTCCGGCTCGCGGCGCGGCCGGACGCTACGCAATGTGCGGGCCGCGGGCCGAACCGGTAACAGGGGTGAGCGGACAGCAGGCGGTGGCCCTGCGCCGCGGGGGAGGACCCGGCCGAGGGGGTGGCCGGGTCCTCCGAGGCGCGAGCGCCGCATCCGCTCCATGGGCATGGAAGATGCGGTTCCGCGCCGTTCCCTTGGTGCGTCGGGCGATCCGGCTACCGCGCCCGACTGTCCTCAATCTGGTATCGCTCCGGCACAACGCCAGCAGGATCACGGAAGGGCATCGCGTTGGTCACAACGCGGTCACGGAATACCGCGATCCTCGCCGGAACGGAGATGCCGGCACGGATGCAATCGGTGGCGCGGGCTGTCCCTTGCCACTGCTCAGGCAAATGGGGCTTCCAACGTTTCTGACAATGCCAAATGGAATTATTCCATCTCTTGAATGACCGATGTCACAGCCCGCCGTGCCTGGGCCGGCGGATCGCCGGTCCCGATCCGCTCAAAGGCGCTCCCGCCGGCCGGCGGTGATCGGTGCGCATCGGCTTGCGCCGTCGGATCGCTGGCTGTAGGTCCGTCGCAGGGCGGATCCGAGGGAGGCAAGCCGTGAAGGTTCTGGGCGACATTCTTCGTCATCATGCGGCCGAACGGGGCGGCAAGACGGCGCTGAAGTTCGGCGGCCGCGAACACAGCTATGCGGATCTCGATCGATCGACCAACCGGGTCGCCAACGCGCTTCGCGCCGCGGGCCTGGGCAAGGGCGCGCGCATCGCGCTGCTGGCCGCGAATACCGACCGCTTCTTCGAACTTCAGTTCGGCGCCGCCAAGGCAGGCGTCGTTCTCGTGCCGGTCAATTTCCGTCTGGCGCCGCCGGAGGTCGCCTTCGTCGTCAACGATGCAGGGGCCGAGACATTCTTCGTCGATGCCGCCCATGCCGCCCTGGTGCGCCGGATCGCGGGCGACCTGCCGACGGTGAAGCGGATCGTCGCCGTCGACTTCGCCGACGACGAATGGACGGACTATCTGGCCTGGCGCGACCGTGGCGGCGACCACGAATGCGGCGTCGAGGTGCTGGAGACGGACACGGCCTGCCAGATGTACACCTCCGGCACCACGGGGCACCCCAAGGGCGTCGAACTGATGCACTGCAACCTGATGTCCCTGATGCCGGCGGCGACACGGCGCTGGGCCAATTGGAATGCGGATGACGTCAACCTGATCTGCATGCCGCTGTTCCACATTGCCGGCGGCGGCTGGGGCATCGTCGGTCTCTACTCGGGCTGCACCAACATCCTGCAAGCCGACGTCGATCCGGGCCTGATCCTGGAGACCATCGAGACCGAACGGGTCTCGATCGTGCTGTTCGTGCCGGCGGTGATCCTGTTCCTGACCCAGCATCCGAAGGTGAAGGACACGGATTTCTCCTCGTTGCGGCTGGTGATCTACGGCGCCTCGCCGATCCCGCTGGACCTGCTGCAGCGCGCCGTCGGCCTGTTCGGCTGCGACTTCGCCCAGGTCTACGGCCTGACCGAGACGTCAGGCGCCATCACCTATCTGCCGCCCGAGGAACACCGTCCGGAGGGCGGCCCGCGCATGAAGTCCTGCGGCAAGGCCCACGAGGCGGTCGAGATCCGCATCGTCGACGACGAGGGCCGGGAGTTGCCGGCCGGCGAGGTCGGCGAGATCATCTGCCGGACGCCGCAGAACATGAAGGGCTACTGGAAGCGCCCCGAGGCGACCGCGGCGGTGCTGCGCGAGGGCTGGTTCCGCACCGGCGATGCCGGCTATCTGGACGCGGACGGCTATCTCTACATCCACGACCGGATCAAGGACATGATCGTCTCCGGCGGCGAGAACATCTATCCGGCCGAGGTGGAGAGCGCGCTGTTCGGCCATCCCGCGATCGCCGACATCGCGGTGATCGGCGTGCCCGACGTGAAGTGGGGCGAGGCGGTCAAGGCCGTGGTCGTGCTGAAGGAAGGCGCGCGCCTGACCGAAGACGAACTGGTCGCCTACGCCCGGGAGCGCATCGCCGGGTACAAGGCGCCGAAGTCGGTGGATTTCGTCGCCGAGCTGCCGCGCAACCCGTCGGGCAAGATCCTGAAGCGGGAACTGCGCGCGCCCTACTGGGAAGGCCGGGACCGGCAGGTGAACTGACTGCCTGCCGGGTGCTGCGAATGACGGCCCGGCGAAGTTCGCGCTTGCGGGCCGCGCCGCTTCCGCGCCAGATCGCGCGATGAACTCGTCGGCCGACAATCTCCGGGGCGCTCTGCTGATGTCGGTCTGCATGGCCGGCTATGGCATCAACGACGCCATGATGAAGCTCGCCTCGGCGGATGTGGGATTCTTTCAGGCCCTGCTGGTGCGCGGACTGTTCGCCACGACCATGCTGGCGCTCATCGCCTGGCGGCGCGGCGCCCTGATGGTCTCCGTCCCGCGCGGCGACCGGACGGTCCTCGCCTGGCGCATCGCCGGCGAGGTCGGCGGCACCTACTGCTTCCTGCAGGCGCTGTTCAACATGCCGATCGCCAACGCCACGGCAATCCTGCAGTCCATGCCGCTGGCGGTGACGCTGGCGGGCGCGCTGTTCCTGCGGGAGCCGGTGGGCTGGCGGCGCTACAGCGCCATTCTGGTCGGCTTCGCGGGCGTGCTCATCATCGTCCGGCCCGGCTCGGAGGGCTTCAACGCCTATTCACTCTGGGCGCTGGCTGCGGTCTGCTTCATCGTGCTCAGGGACATCATGACCCGGCGGCTGACGGCGTCGATTCCGTCTGCCTTCGTCGCCCTGCTCACCGCCTTCTTCATCACGCTGATGGGCGCGGTCTTCGCGCCGACGCAGGAATGGCGGCCCATCGGCGGCTACGAGATCGCCCTGCTGGGCGGCGCGGCCTGCTTCCTGATCACCGGCTACACGTCATCGGTAGCGGCGATGCGGGTGGGTGACATCGGCTTCGTCTCGCCCTTCCGCTACACCATCCTGATCTGGGCTATCTTCTCCGGCATCGTCGTCTTCGGCCACTGGCCCGACCGATGGACCCTGATCGGTGCGGCCATCGTCGTGGTCACCGGCATCTATACCTTCTACCGTGAACGCCGCCTGGCCGGGCGTTGAGGCGGAAACCGCGGAATTCCGGCATAAGCATGCGCTTACGCGGGGCGTTGTAAGCGTCGGGTCGATATCGGACCCCGGGTCCACGCGCCATTGAAGGGGGCGGCGGCGACGCCGCGAACCGGAGATGGAGATGTCCGATGAAGGCCATGATCATGCTTGCCCTGACCGCACCAATTCTGATTGCCGCACCTGCGATGGCGTCCGATCGCCAGGGCGACGACCGTGGCGTCCGCGCCGAATATGGCGACCATGAGCGACGCGAATACCGGGAGCGCGACCGTGAACACGAAACGCGCGGCGACCGGGATGATGAACGCCGGAACGATCAGGAAGACGGGGACGAAGGATATCGCCGCAGCGAAGCGGAAGCCCGGGTGTTCGATGACGATCTCGCCCGCAGGCTGACGGACGAAGGCTACCGCATCGTGCGCATGGAGCGCGAGCATGGCCGGGTCGAGATAAGGGCGATCCGCGACGGACGGCACTACGAGATCGATGTCGATGGCGTGGACGGCCGCGTTCTCCGTGTCCGGGAAGACGACTGATGGCCACTGAAGCGGGTAACCGGCCGGTCCGCATCTGGGACCCGCTGGTACGGCTCACCCACTGGGGCGTGGCGATTGCGGTGCTGCTGAACGGTCTGGTGATAGACGAGCACGCGCTGGCCCATATCTGGATCGGCTATGTGGCCCTCGGACTGCTGGCGCTGCGGGTCATGTGGGGGTTCGTGGGCACCGCCCCGGCCCGGTTCTCGGCCTTCCCGCCAAGCCTGTCGGCTGCGCTGGGGCATATTGGCGACTTGATGACCGGCCGCCACCGGCGGCATGATTCCCACAATCCGCTTGGGGCCCTGATGGTTTATGCCCTCTGGGGGTCGCTGGCGCTGGTTTCCGTGACCGGCGTGATGATGGAAAGCTCGCCCTTTCCGGCCGCTTCCGACGCTCGGGTGGAGCAATATGAGACCCGTGAAGAGGACGAGCACGACGACGAGGGAGAAGAGATTCTGGAAGAGGTGCATGAGGTCTTCGCCAATCTGCTTCTGCTGCTGGCGGCGCTGCATGTCGGCGGCGTGATCCTGGAGAGTCGGCTCTCCGGCGTGAACCTGGCGCGGCAGATGGTGACGGGCCTGCGGGAGACGCCGCGTTCCCGGCGCGAATGACCGCCGGGCGGAAAGATCCGGGACACGGCGCCGGCGACCGGCGGGCGGCCATCCTGGCCGTCCTGCTGGCCGTCCAGGCGCTCTGCGCGGTCTTCTTCGTCGGCGATGTGATCACCGATTTCGGCCGTGTCGGTCTGGATCTGCACACGGCCTTCGAAGCGCTGGTCGCCCTGATGCTGGTGGCGGGCGTCGTTCTTGGCGGGCTCGAGATGCGCCGCACGCTGGAGCGGAACCAGCGTGCCGAAGCCGCGCTGTCGGTGGCATCCGGCGCCTTCGTCGAACTGATCGACAGCTATTTCGCCAGATGGAAACTGACTCCGGCGGAGTCCGACGTGGCGATGCTCGCGTTGAAGGGCTTCGACGTGGCCGAGATCGCCGGATTCCGCAACGCAGCCCAGGGCACCGTTCGGGCCCAACTTGCCCGTATCTACGCCAAGGCCGGTGTCTCCAACCGCACCCAGCTTGTCGGCCTGTTCGTCGAGGAACTCATGGGCGGCAGGGTCCACAACGCGGTCTGAGCGTCACACCCCGTCAATCAATCGCCGCTGCAGTTCCGGGTCCGGCAGGGCGCAGAGGTCGGCCCGGCCGTTGGCCCCTGATCGGCGTGGTCACCGACATCTACACCTTCAACCGCGAACGCCGCCTGGCCGGGCGTTGGGTCGCCACTTGGCGCGACCGATCCCCGGTAGCGTACGATAAGCCCGCCACCCAACGGTGCGTAGAGACCGACATCGAACCGGAACAGGCCGTCTTCTTCATATTCGACGCTATCGCTTCGCGGCAGGAGGAAGCGGGGCAAGGGGACCCTTATGAGCCAGCCACGGCGTACCGGCAGGCTCATCCGCCCGTCGACAACTGGGAGCTCCTGTTCGTAGTCGAAAACCCAGAAACGTTCGCGGTAGTGGTGGCGCCGCGAGGGCTTGAGATAGGATCGAAAAATCCGGCCATCGAAGTTCCTCTCCCATATCTCGCCACGGCTCGTGCGTGTCTTGGTGATGGTCAAGGCAACATCGCGGCCCGGCTTCGGAAAGCGAAAAAAGAATGCGGCAAAGCGAGCAATCAGACTGTTGCCTCTGATCACTTCGGCGCGTCCGGTGAAACTCTCGATGTCCTGAACTGAATGGAGCCGCCGCACGCATATCGGAAGGTCGCGCCATCGTTCGCCGAGCGCTTCCCTGAACAGAGTTGGCTGCATTTCATGCGTTGTCCGCTGCGTGACCGAGAGGTCAGACATGGCGGCAACAGCGTCGCTCAGCATCAAATCCCCAAGGCAGGGCCGCGCGCCCGGCGGAATGGTTTCGTAGCGCCTCAGCAGAGCCCGTACGGTTATGGCCGGAATGAACGGACCGTCGCCTTTCGATGCGAACAGCGACCATCGATCCCGTACCATGTCGCCGTCGCGTGTGCCGACGACACTCACCTCCATACCGCCCTCGTCCGTTCCCATCTGGTGAGAGGCCGATGCGATGAGGTGAGCCGCTCGGCTCATCCAGGGTGGTGGCGCGACGCCGGTGAGGCGCCTGAGCAAGGCAACGACCGTAACGCCGCCGTTCAGCACGCCAAGCTCCATGCCTGCTCGGAAGAGAACAGACCTTGCCCCGAATCGGTCCGGAAACAGTGCGGTGTCGGGCACGCGGAGAAGGCGGGCGTGACGCCTTTGCCCGTTCGGGAGGCGATAGTTGCGCGGTTCGCTCCAGGCGCGGGACCGGACCCAGCGGTTGCCACGCCAGAGGTCTATCGGGCCGCCGACCTGGGAGAGTATGCTGGCAATGACCGAGTATCCCCGTGGCGCGCGGTTTCCGGGCAGGATCGCCGTCTCGATGACATCGATGCGATCCATATTGCTGGCGATGTCGCGCACTGCCGCAGCGGACAGGCCGGGAACGCTTGATGCACCCGAGAGCGCAAATCTGTCGGCCCGGCGGAAAGCGCCATCAAGACGGGCGACGCCGGCGACGAAGTCCGCATCGTCTGCGAGGTCCATGTAGCTCAGGCCATGTTCGGCGCAGTACTGGGGAATCCGGTATTGTTCCTCGCCATAGGCATGGAAGGGTCCGACCGCGTCGACGACGATCTCGACGCCAGTGGATGTGATCGGAGTGAGGTCATCCGATCGGTCGAGAATGGTGAATTCGCACCCAAGACGATGAGCCAGCTCTTGAAGGGGGGCCCGCCGCCTGCCGCCCAGAACCACCTGGTGGCCATCACGACAAAGCAGGGTCGCGACCCGGCTGCCGAACACGCCTGCACCGCCAATGACGAAGACTTTCACTGAACAAGCCGCTTCCGCAGTTCCGGGTCCGGCAGGGCGCAGAGTTCGGCCCGGCCGAAGAGAGCATAGCGGTTGCGCGCGATGCGGCGGTAGAGCCAGTTCTGCGCCGGGCGGGGGAGGACCCTGAAGGCGCCGAGCAGGCGTCCGGCGCCGCCCAGCCGCGCGCCGGCGGCGATCACGGCGTCCAGGGAGGTCCGGACCTGTCCCCGTTCGATGTAGAGCCAGCTTTCGGGGTCGTCCGGGTCGAGGCCCTGTCCGGCCAGAAGCCGACGCCCCAGCGGACTGTCCGCCGTGGCGATACGGAACTCGCCGCGTCTGTCGTGGCGGGCGATCCAGCGTGCGGCGCCGGAGCACAGCGCGCAATCGCCGTCCATGATCAGCAGGTGCTCGGGCAGGTCGCCGCCGTCACCGGTCACGGGCGTCCCCGCCCTGTTCCAGCAGGGTCAGGACATTGCCGGCCGGATCGCGGAAATGCGCCAGCGTGCCGCCCCATTCCTGCTTTTCCGGCGGGCCCTCGAAGCGCACGCCCCGGCCGCTGAGGGTCTCGTAGGCGGCCTCGATGGTGTCGATGGTCATTGAGATACCGACGAACCGGCCGACCAGGCCCTTGTCGGCCGCCTTCGCCTCCTCGACGATCAGTTCCGCATTCTCCAGGCCGTAGCCGGCGGCCCGCATCCCGTCGGCCCGCCAGTTGGTCGGCAGGGCCAGCAGGTCGGAATAGAATTCGTGCGCCTTGTCGAAATCGTCGACGAAGATGCGTATGCCATAGAGTTTCATTGTCGGCCTCCCGGGGATGCTGTTTCCCCGCATATGGGCCTCGGGTCCGCGATTGCAGCGGGGCCGGGGGCGGTCCTCCGCCGCCCCACCGGCCGCCGCCCTATTGCAGCATCAGTCTGGGCAGCCAGAGTGTGACCTGCGGGAACAGGATGACGACGCCGAGACCGATCACCTGCAGCGTCACGAACGGGATGATGCCCCGGTAGATCGATTGCATCTTCACTTCCGGCGGCGCCACGCCCTTCATGTAGAACAGCGCGAAGCCGAATGGTGGTGTCAGGAACGATGTCTGCAGATTCACCGCCACGAGGATCGCGAACCAGTAGATCACCTGTTCCTGGATCTGCTGGAAGGGCAGACCCTCGACGCCCAGATGGCTTGCGAACTCGGGTGCGAAGGCCTGGATGACGGGGGCGAAGACCGGCAGGATGATCAGGGTGATCTCCAGGAAGTCGAAGAAGAACCCCATCAGGAAGACCGAGAACATCAGCAGGAAAAGCAGCGGCCATGCGCCCAGGTCGAGGACTTCGATCAGTTCGATGATCAGATCCTCGCCATAGACGTTGCGGAAGACGGTCGAGAACGCCGTCGCCCCGACGAAGATGAAGAAGATCATCGCCGTGGTCAGCCCCGTACGGTGGCAGACTTCCCGCACGACCTCCTTGGTCAGCGTGCGGTTGAAGGCGGCCAGTATCATCGAGCCGAAGGCGCCGATGCCCGCGGCCTCGGTCGGCGTGGCCCAGCCGGCGAAGATCGACCCCAGCACCATGATGATCAGGAAGATCGGCGGCACGAAGCCCTTCAGGATGCCGCCGAAGATGGTGTTGCCCTCCTTGCGCCCCATCATCATCGAATAGGTGAAGATGGCGAGGAAACCGATCAGCGACCAGTTCACCCAGTCGATGCCCAGTTGCGAGAGGATGTAGACGGCGATCACGATGGCCGCGGTGACCGAGAAATAGACGGCGACGTTCCGGAAGTTCGTCGGATCGACCTGGATCATGTCTTCGGGCAGCGGCGGGGCGACGCTCGGGTTAATCGTCGCCCGGGTCATGATGTAGATGAAGTAGAGGCCGGACAGCACCAGACCCGGCAGCACCGCGCCGATGAACAGGTTGCCGACTGAGACCGCCAGCAGGTTGGCCATCAGCACCAGCATGATCGAGGGCGGGATCAGGATGCCCAGCGTCGCGCTGGCGGCGATGGTGCCGGTGGCCAGCGAATGCTGGTAGCCGCGCCGCAGCATGGTCGGCAGCGCCAGCAGGGTCATCATCACGACCGAGGCGCCGATGATGCCGGTGGTCGCGGCCATGATGGTGCCCATGACGGTAATCGAGAGAGCGAGGCCGCCGGGCACGCGGCGCAGCATGATCTGCAGGATGTGCAGCAGGTCGGCGGCGACGCGGCTGCGCTCCAGCATGGTGCCCATGAACACGAAACAGGGGATGGCCACCAGGATCGGGTTCTGCACCGCGCCCGAGGCGCCGTCGCCGCCCCAGATGCGATTGATGACCTGGTAGAAGATGGCGTAGTCGAGGACGCCGATGGCAATGCCCAGCAGGCCGAAGATCAGCGAGATGCCGCCGAGCGCGAAGGCGACCGGCAGGCCCGTGAACAGGGCCAGGGCCAGCGCCAGGAACATGTAGCCGCCGATGTAGTCGTAGAGGTGATCGTCAATCAGCCATTCGAAGAATTCCATCGTCAGCGCTCTCCCTCGACCGAAAGGATTTCCGGCCCGTCGTCCAGGGAGACCTTCGGCAGCACGTCGATATCGGTGAAGAAGGGGATGTCCTGTTCGGCGCGGACCCGCGCGTCCGGCGACCCCCAGAGATAGGCCGCGACGCGGATGGTCATGGCGAAGGCGGCGATCAGCATGACGAAGAAGCCGATCGGCATCGCCGACTTGATGACGTAGCGCCAGGGAATCCCGACCATCGATTCCGACCCCTCACCCTGATGGTAGGAAAGGGCCACCATGTCGATGGACTTGGCCAGCATGAAGCACAGGAACGGCATGGCGAACAGGACCAGGCCGATGAACTCGATCCAGCACTGGGTTCGCCGGGAGCCCATTTCCCGGAAGATGTCGACGCGGACATGGGCGTTCATCAGATAGGCGAAGCCGAAGCTCAGCATCAGCAGCACGCCGTGGATGTGCCACTGCAGATCCTGCAGGATGAAGGAGACGGAATAGCCGTAGTGGATCGTTATCTCGGCGGACCAGTCCTTGATGAAGTCGATCTTCCGCGTGATCACATCGAACATGATGATCATGATCAGCGGCAGGATCAGCCAGCTCACGCCCTTCCCGATGGAGCGGGAGAAACGGTCGGCCGCGTCGGCGAGTTTGAGCATCTTGTCGGGAGTCCCGTCTTCGTGGGTGTCCGCGGACCCGGATCTGACGCTGCCGGGGCCCGTGCCGTTGGCAAGAATCGACCGGCGCGGGTACTCACGCCGGTCGTTGCGAAACCGGGTGCGGCGGCGGCCACCAAGGACCGCCGCCGCGTCACGCCGGACTACCTCAGGTAGCCGCGCTCACCCCAGATCTTGTACTCCTCGTGGAAGGCGGTGTAGCTGTCCCACAGGCGCTTGACGTCCGGATTGGCCGCAAGCTCTTCCTTGAGCACCTCCCCCCAGGCGCCGCGGAGCTGGTCGAGGATCTCCGGCGACCAGTCGACATTCTCCACGCCGTCCTTCTCGTTGGCGATCATCGCCGCGGACTGAAGGGCTTCGCCCTCGGCCAGTTCCACGCCGATATTGGCCGTGCAGGCCATCTCGAAGATCGCCTTCTTCTGGTCATCCAGCTCGTTCCACTTGTCGCGGTTCACCAGGAACTCGTTGGTGGTGGACTGCTGATGCCAGCCGGGAAAGTAGTTGTACTTGGCGATCTGGTAGAAGCCGAGCGTGCGGTCGATGGCCGGCATAGAGAACTCGGTGGCGTCGATGGTGCCGAGTTCCAGCGCCGGATAGATATCGCCGCCGGCGAGCTGCTGGGTGGCCACGCCGAACTTCTGCATCACCTTCGCGCCGATGCCGAAGAAGCGCATCTTCAGGCCCTTCAGCTCGTCGAGGCTGGTGATCTTGTTGCGGAACCAGCCGGAGGTCTCCGGCGGGATCATGCCGCAGTAGAAGTATTCGATGTTGTCGCGCCCGTAGAACTCCTTGCCGAGCTCGATGCCGCCGCCGTACTGCAGCCAGGCGTTGAACTCCAGCGCGCCCGGGCCGAACGGCCAGGTCGACAGGAAGGCGAAGACCGAGTTCTTGCCCTGATTGGCGCCCGGTGTGCCGTAGGCCGCCTCGAACGCGCCCTGGCTGATCGGGTCGTAGTAGGCGTAACCGCCGGCCAGCGCGCCGGGCTCGAACACCTTGATGTCGAAATCGCCGGCGGAAGCCTTGTCCACCCAGCCGGTGATCCGCGGCCCGACCGGCCCCAGAACCGCCACGTTCGTGCCGAAGGCGGAATGCAGCTTCCAGCGGACCTTCTTCGCGTCGGCTTCCGATGCCGACATGGCGAGCGTTACGCTCGCCGCAAGCGCTACCGCGCCCAACGTCTTGATGAGATTCATGATCTACCTCCCTTTGCGGACCACCGGTCCCTTTTTCCTCCGGCGTTTCGCCGGGTTCCTGCAGTTGGACGCAGGTAAAGCGGGCGCTTCTTCTGACGCCTCGTTGCGGTCATTTAGCCTCGCCTGCGCGCATGACGCAATGGCCGCAATCAGAAAAGAACAGAGCCAGGGTGCTTTTTACTGATCGGTATCAAAAACTATACTCATGAGTATTTGTCCTTCGGCGGAATGGCGTCGATCGATCGAGGATGACCTCGCGTCAGCCGTCCGGTGCGCTGGAAAAGAGTCAATTCGGCAACGCTTTGGGCGCTTCGGCGGAAAAAGCACATGAAGGCGGCGCAATCCGTTTGACCGGGCGAATCGGTTCTGATTCGATTCGTCGATGACCCTTTCGACCGCCGGATCGAGACACCTGCTGAAGTTCGCGCCCCCGCTCATCGGCGCGGCCCTGGTGTTCTATTTCGGATTCCACGCCGCCTATGGCGAGCGGGGCCTGGTCGCGCTCAGGAAACTGGAGGCAGAGGCCGGGCACCAGCAGGAAAGACTTGAGGACCTGCAGGCGCGCCAAGAGCGGCTCCGGCGCCGGGTCGAACTGATCCGCGGCCCCGAGATCGACGGCGACATCCTGGAGGAACAGGCGCGGCGCATCCTCGGATGGAGCCGTCCCGACGAGGTCGTCATCCTGCACCCCGGGCCTTCCGCGTCAGGGCGGTAACTGATTCCGAGTTAACGCGGAGTTTCGCCGTGCAGAGGGCGAAAATCTGTGCGTTACTGTCCGCCGTGTCCCGTCGCCAGGTGAGTGGCCCGAACAGGGCCGGGGAGGAAGCATGGCCAAGTCCACCAGCAGCCGTTCCAGCCGGGCGCCCCGCGCGCGCAGCCGCGCCGGCGCCGCCAAGGCGGAGGCCGCGCCGCCGGAGACGAGCAAGGACGAACTGATGTCCTTCTACCGCGAAATGCTGCTGATCCGGCGCTTCGAGGAGAAGGCGGGCCAGATGTACGGCATGGGCCTGATCGGCGGTTTCTGTCACCTCTACATCGGTCAGGAGGCGGTCGTCGTCGGCATCCAGGCAGCGCTGACACCGGACGACAAGGTAATCACGTCCTATCGCGATCACGGCCACATGCTGGCCTGCGGCATGGAGGCGGGCGGCGTCATGGCCGAACTTACCGGCCGCGCCGGCGGCTACTCCAGGGGCAAGGGCGGCTCCATGCACATGTTCAGCCGGGAGAAGAACTTCTACGGCGGACACGGAATCGTCGGCGCCCAGGTGCCGCTCGGGACGGGTCTCGCGATGGCCGAGAAGTACAAGGGAACGGGCGCGCTGAGCGTGACCTATTTCGGCGACGGCTCCGCCAACCAGGGTCAGGTCTACGAGGCCTTCAACATGGCGGCGCTGTGGAAGCTGCCGGTGATCTACGTGATCGAGAACAATCAGTACGCCATGGGCACCTCGGTGGCCCGGTCCTCGGCGCAGGTCGAACTCGCCAAACGCGGCGAGAGCTTCGGCATCCCGGGGCGGCAGGTGGACGGCATGGACGTCCTGGCCGTCAAGGCCGCCGCCGAGGAGGCGGTCAAATACGTGCGCGAGGGCAACGGGCCGATCATCCTGGAGATGAAGACCTATCGTTACCGTGGCCATTCCATGTCGGATCCGGCCAAGTACCGCTCCAAGGAGGAAGTGGCCAAGATGCGCCAGGAGAAGGATCCGATCGAGCGGGTCCGCGCCCGGCTGCTGGAGGACTTCGACGCCGGCGAGGACGAGTTGAAGACGATCGACCGCGAGGTGAAGGGGATCGTCTCCGACGCGGCCGAGTTCGCCCAGCAGAGCCCGGAGCCGGATCCCTCCGAACTCTATACCGACATCCTGCGCGAGGCCTGAGGGGAGAGCCTGAGCGATGCCGATCACAATTACGATGCCCGCCCTTTCGCCGACCATGGAGGAGGGCACGCTGGCCAAGTGGCTGGTCAAGGAGGGTGACGACGTCGCCCCCGGCGACGTGCTGTGCGAAATCGAGACCGACAAGGCGACCATGGAGGTCGAGGCGGTCGACGAGGGCGCCATCGGCCGCCTGCTGGTCGAGGAAGGCACGGAGGGCGTGAAGGTCAATGCGCCCATTGCCGTGCTGCTGGGCGAGGGCGAGGACAAGTCCGATCTGGAGGGCTACGAGCCCAAGGGCGGGCCGTCGCCGGACCGTGAAGGCGACGCCCATGTCGACGAGGCGCCAGCCACGCCGCCGCCGAAAGCGGAGGCGCAGCCGCGCTCCGCGCAGCCGGTTGCGGTCGACGACGAGGAGGAGCCCGAGATCCCGGCAGGGACCGAAATGGTCGAGCAGACCGTCCGCGAGGCGCTGCGCGACGCCATGGCCGAGGAAATGGAGCGCGACGAGACCGTCTTCCTGATGGGCGAGGAGGTGGCCGAGTATCAGGGCGCCTACAAGGTGTCTCAGGGCCTGCTCGACCGCTTCGGGCCGAAGCGGGTGATCGACACGCCGATCACCGAGCACGGCTTCGCCGGCGTCGGCGTTGGCGCGGCGTTCGGCGGGCTGAGGCCCATCGTCGAGTTCATGACCTTCAACTTCGCCATGCAGGCGATCGATCAGATCATCAATTCGGCGGCCAAGACCCTCTACATGTCCGGCGGCCAGATGGGCTGCCCCATCGTTTTCCGCGGCCCCAACGGCGCGGCCGCCCGTGTCGGCGCGCAGCACAGCCAGGACTATGGCGCCTGGTACGCGCAGATTCCGGGGTTGAAGGTGGTGGCGCCCTGGTCGGCGGCCGATGCCAAGGGCCTGATGAAGGCGGCGATCCGGGATCCGAACCCGGTGATCTTCCTCGAGAACGAAATTCTCTACGGCCGCACCGGCGAGGTGCCGAAGGACGACGGCTTCGTCCTGCCCATCGGCAAGGCCAAGGTGGTCCGCAAGGGCGCGGACGTGACCCTGGTCGGCTACGCCATCATGATCGAGAAGGCGCTGAAAGCGGCCGAGATTCTGGCGGAACAGGGGATCGACGCGGAGATCATCGACCTGCGCTCGCTCCGTCCCATGGATACCGCGACCGTGATCCGGTCGGTGAAGAAGACCAACCGCCTGGTGACGCTGGAGGAAGGCTTCCCGACCTGCGGCATCGGGGCGGAGCTTTCGGCCCGGGTGATGGAGGAGGCTTTCGACTGGCTCGACGCGCCGGTGAAGCGCGTCACCGGCGAGGACGTACCCATGCCCTACGCGGCGAATCTCGAGAAGCTGGCTCTGCCGCAACCCGAGACCATCGTCGAGGCGGCCCGGGCCGTCTGCTACGCCGACTGAGGGGGGACGCGAGATGCCGATCACCATCACCATGCCCGCGCTGTCGCCCACCATGGAGGAAGGCACGCTGGCCAGCTGGCAGGTCAAGGCTGGCGACACGGTCGCCGCCGGCGATGTGCTCTGCGAGATCGAGACCGACAAGGCGACCATGGAGGTCGAGGCCGTCGACGAGGGCACGATCGGGAAGCTGCTGGTCGAGGCGGGGACCGAGGGCGTGAAGGTCAACGCGCCCATCGCCGTCCTGCTGGAAGAGGGCGAGGACGAGAGCGCACTGGAGGGCTACGAACCCGAGGGCGGGGCCGCGCCCCCGCCAGCGGAAACGGCCCAACCTGAACCGGAAGCGCCGCGGCCGGCGAAACAGCCCGCCGCCTCGGCGGCCGACGACGCCCGCGCGCCTGCGCCGAAGCCGGCATCCGGCGGCGGAGGACGCATCTTCGCCAGCCCGCTGGCGAAGCGCATGGCCGAGCAGGCCGGCCTCGATCTCGCCGCCATCGAGGGCTCCGGTCCGAAGGGCCGCGTCGTCAAGCGCGACATCGAAGCCGCCGTGAAGGCGGGGACGGCGAAGAAGGCGGCTCCACAGGCCGCTGCCACCGCCGCGGCAGCGCCGGCGCCGACGCCGCTTGCCGTGGCCGGCGACTATCCGCCGGCGACGGACGACTACGAGGAGATCAAACTCAATTCGATGCGGAAGACGATCGCGCGCCGCCTCACCGAGGCCAAGCAGACGATCCCGCATTTCTATCTCACGATGGACATCGAACTCGACCGTCTGCTGGCCATGCGGAAGGATCTCAACGGCCGCTCCGACGCCTACAGGATCTCGGTCAACGACTTCATCATCCGGGCTACGGCGCTCGCGCTGCACCGCCACCCGGAGATCAACGCCCAGTTCACCGGCGAGGCAATCCTGCAGCATCGCAAGGTCGACGTCTCGGTCGCCGTGGCGATCGAGGGCGGACTGATCACGCCGGTGATCCGCGATGCCGACCGCAAGGGCCTGGTGGAGATCGCGAACCAGGCCAAGGACCTGGCCGGCCGCGCCCGCGACGGCAAGCTGAAGCCGGAGGAGTACCAGGGCGGCACCTGTACGGTTTCCAACCTGGGCATGTTCGGCATCGACCAGTTCGTCGCCGTCATCAATCCGCCGCAGTCGACCATCCTGGCGGTGGGTTCGGGCAAGCAGAAGCCGGTGGTCAAGGATGGCGCGCTGGCCGTCGCCACCGTCATGACCGCGACGCTGTCATGCGATCACCGCGTCTATGGCGGGGCCGAGGGCGCGCGCTTCCTGGAGACCCTGAAGGGCTTCCTGGAAGACCCGGTCACCATGCTGCTCTGATCCAGGGGGACGACTGAAATGGCGAAGGAATTCGATCTGGTCGTCGTCGGCGGCGGCCCCGGCGGCTATGTCGCCGCGATCCGGGCGGCGCAGCTGAAAATGAACGTGGCGCTGGTCGAGCGGGAGCACCTGGGCGGCATCTGTCTGAACTGGGGCTGCATCCCGACCAAGGCGCTGCTGCGATCGGCCGAGGTCTACCACCTGATGCAGCACGCCGGGGATTTCGGGTTCAGAATCGACGGCAAGATCGAGATCGACGCCGCCGCCGTGGTCAAGCGCTCGCGCAAGGTGGCGGGCCAGCTCTCCGGCGGCGTCAAGCACCTGCTGAAGAAGAACAAGGTCACTGTCTTCGACGGCCACGGCGCGCTGGGCGGCAAGGGCGTCGTCAAGGTCACGAAGGACGGCAAGGCGGTCGACGAGATCAGGGCGAAGCACATCGTGCTCGCCACCGGGGCCCGGGCGCGGACGCTGCCCGGCCTGGAGCCCGACGGGGACCGCATCTGGACCTACAAGGAGGCGATGGTCCCCGAAAGCCTGCCGAAATCGCTGCTGGTCGTCGGCTCCGGCGCCATCGGCATCGAATTCGCCAGCTTCTACCGCACGCTGGGCGCCGAGGTGACGGTGGTCGAGGTGCTGGACCGCGTCCTCCCCGTGGAGGACGAGGAGATCTCCGCCTTCGCCGAGAAGGCCTTCACCAAACAGGGCATGAAGATCATGACCGGCGCGACGGTGGAGAAGCTGGACAAGACGAAGGACGGCGTCACTGCGACGGTGAAGAAGAAGGACGGCAAGAGCGAAAAGATCACGGTCGAGCGCGTCATCCTGGCCGTCGGCATCGTCGGCAATGTCGAGAACATCGGCCTGGAGAACACGAAGGTCGAGGTCGACCGCGCGCACGTGAAGATCGACGGCTACTGCCGCACGGGCGAGCCCGGCGTCTACGCCATCGGCGACCTCTGCGGTCCGCCCTGGCTGGCCCACAAGGCGAGCCATGAGGGCGTCATCTGCGTCGAGAAGATCGCCGGGATGGACGTCCACCCGCTCGAGGTCACCAACATTCCCGGCTGCACCTACTGCCAGCCGCAGGTCGCCAGCGTCGGCCTGACCGAGGCCGCGGCGAAAGCGAAGGGCCACGAGGTCAATGTCGGCCGCTTCCCCTTCATGGGCAACGGCAAGGCCATCGCGCTGGGCGACCCGGAAGGCATGGTCAAGACGGTCTTCGACAGGAAGACGGGGGAACTGCTGGGCGCGCACATGATCGGCGCGGAAGTGACCGAGCTGATCCAGGGCTACGGCATCGCCAAGACGCTGGAGACGACCGAGGTGGAACTGATGCACACGGTGTTCCCGCATCCGACGCTGTCGGAGATGATGCATGAGTCCGTGCTTGACGCCTATGGTCGGGCCATCCATTTCTGATCCGAGTTCCGTGGAAGTCCTGAGGTCTGCATGACCGACATCGTCAAAGCCGCGCCGCGCCACCCGGAGAAGGCCCACAGGCCCGACCAGCCGGTGTGGAAGAAGAAGCCGGCCTGGATCCGGGTGAAGGCGCCGACCTCGCCCGCCTACCAGGAAACCCGGGCGATCATGCGCGAGCACAAGCTGCATACGGTCTGCGAGGAAGCGGCCTGTCCGAACATCGGCGAGTGCTGGGCCAAGGGCCATGCCACCATGATGATCATGGGCGACACCTGCACCCGCGCCTGCACCTTCTGCAACGTCAAGACGGGCCGGCCCGGCCAGCTCGATCCCTTCGAGCCGGAGAGCGTCGCCCAGTCGGTGAAGAAGCTGGGGCTGAACCATGTCGTCGTCACCTCGGTCGACCGCGACGACCTCGACGACGGCGGCGCCGATCACATGGCGCAGACCATCCTGCGCATCCGCGAGGCCAGCCCCGGCACCACCATCGAGGTGCTGACCCCGGATTTCCAGAAGAAGCCCGGCGCGCTGGAGAAGGTCGTCGATGCCCGGCCCGACGTCTTCAACCACAATCTGGAGACGGTGCCGCGGCTTTACGGCGAGGTCCGCCCCGGCGCCCGCTATTTCCATTCGCTGCGCATCCTCTCCAGGGTGAAGGAAATCGACCCGTCCATGTTCACCAAGTCCGGCATCATGGTCGGCCTGGGCGAGGGGCGGGAGGAAGTGCTGCAGGTCATGGACGATCTGCGCTCCGCCGAGGTCGATTTCATGACCATCGGCCAGTACCTGCAGCCCAGCCGCAAGCATCACGCGGTCGACCGCTTCGTCACGCCGGACGAATTCGCGAGCCTCGAGCGGAGCGCCTATGGCAAGGGCTTCCTGATGGTTTCGGCGACGCCGCTGACACGGTCGTCCTATCACGCCGGCGACGATTTCGAGCGGCTGCGCGCAGCGCGGGAACGGCGCCTGAAGGCGGCATCCTGACCGGCTGATGCCGAAACACTCCGAAAATCGCGTGCTGCCCTACACGCCCGAACAGATGTACGCGCTGGTCGCGGACGTGGAGAAGTATCCGCAGTTCCTGCCCTGGTGCGTCGGCGTTCGCATCGTCTCCCACGGCGCCGAACAGATCACCGCCGACCTGCTGATCGGCTTCAAGATGTTCCGCGAACGATTCCGTTCGAAAGTGGACCTGGAGCCCGCGACCCCGCGCATCGATGTGGCCTATATCGAAGGGCCGATGCGGTATCTCGAGAACCACTGGGTCTTCCGCGACCACGAGAAGGGCTGCGAGGTCGACTTCATGGTCGATTTCGAGTTCCGCTCCCGGTTGTTGCGCAGGGCGGTGGAACCCCTGTTCAACGAAGCCGTGCGGCGCATGGTGACGGCGTTCGAGAGACGTGCCGACGCACTCTACGGCGAAACGGCGGCCCAAAGAAAATGAGCAGCCACCTTTTCAGGTGACTGCTCGACTTTCGGCCCCTGGCCCTTTCCCGGGTCTTGTTATTGTACTGACCGATCCCGGTTCACTCTGCCTGTGGGGCCGAATTCAGGCATTGCAGAGGATGTGCGGTCGCGCACCGCTCCGCCGCTCAGGGAACCAGGCTGGCGAGATCGGGCTGCAGCGCTTCTGTCGGCGCGATCTCGGTCAGCCCGGAGTTCGTTTCGTGCTGCGTCGCAGCGGGCAGGGGTTCCGTCGCCATGGCAACCATGGCGCCCACGAGTATCGTTGCAATCGCGATCAGGCGTCCTGCTGCACGGTCACTGATCATCTTGCCCTCCTGTCTACTCTACGCATTGATTCATCGGGCCCGGTTGTGTCCGGGCGTCTACTCGAAGCTGTCCTCGATCGCTTCGCCGGTTTCCTCGGCGTCCTGATCGACCCCGCGAATGGTGTTCTCGCAGGCGATCAGCGCGCCGCCGAAGGCGACAATGGCGATGTAGGCGAGGATGCGTTCGCGGATGCTCATCTTGTTGTACTCCGTTCTTCCAGAGCCTTGACCATGTCCCGGCCTTCCTTGGCCGTCCGGCGCGCGGTGCGGGCTTTTCCGTCCGTCTTCAGCGCGCCCCGGACATCGGGATCCCTCACCTCCCCGGGACCCCTGGTGACATCGTCGAGGATGTCTTCGGTGACCACGATCGAAAGCAGCAAGGGCATGTCGGCTCCTTCTTGTCGTTGATGGCGTTGTTGCCATGCCCCTGAACCTAGAAACCGAAGCGAACCGGATCAAATATTTTCGTATGATCTACTTGCTACATTTCATCCATGTAGGGGAGTTCACCCAAATAGTGATGTCACATCTATTCATGATTTGATGGTACCGCTGGTTTTTCAGTTATCTACCGAGTATTGTGAACCCATGCATATGACGCAGGTGACGTGGCCGATGGTAAATAAGTAGTTGGAGTAAGTGACCCATGTGCCTTAGGATGAATGTCCCATCATGTTTGGTTGGAGAGTTGAGTAGCATGGTTGAGGCGCATCCCCCCAAGAGGACCGAGAAGCTCCAGTTGATGCTGGACGACCTCGAGATGGAAGCGATCGACGACTGGCGGTTCCGCAACCGGATGCCGTCGCGGGCGGCCGCCATTCGCGAGTTGATCCGGCGGGGGCTGCTTTCGCCAGCCGATGTGCCCGAGGATCTGAGCGACCGGACATCCACGGATTTCCGCATCGTCGATCCCGACGAAGCCCGGGAACAGAAGGACTGACCGGCAACGCCGCGCGTTCCCTGAAGCACGGAGCGGTTCTGACCCGTCCTTGACGCATGGCTTCCGATTATCGAGCTATTTCGGTAACTTGCAGGTTCCGCTGAATGTCACGGGCCGGCCGCGCTGAGCGTAGGTGGGGAACTCTTGCTGCGGCAGCACTGGCCGAAGCGGTCGTTGGCGTGTTGTAATGACACCCTGTGATGAAGAGCGTTACCACGCAGCGAGGAGGGGCGGTCAGTGACGAGTAGCATATCGAATACGCATCCGCCGAAGCGCACCGAAAAGCTCCAGCTCATGCTGGACGATCACGAGCTGGAAACCGTCGACGACTGGCGGTTCCGCAACCGGATGCCGACCCGCGCGGCCGCGATCCGTGAGTTGATCCGGCGCGGTCTGGAAGTCAGGGACGAGGAGCTTGGCGAGACGGGCGAGGAAAGAGCCTCGAGCGAGTTCCGCGTCGTCGACCCTAAGGAAGCCCGCAGGGCCTGAACCTGCGCCGCCGGCCGGCCGGTTTCGGCGGCAATCGGGAAATTCAATGAACGTGGAGCCGTGCGTCCTTCGGGCCGTCCGGCTCAGTCTTGTGCGCGCAGCATGCGGTGCACGAGCCGGAAGGCCTGCGCCACGGTCTCGCGGCGGATGAAGGCGCGCCCGCGGTCGGCGAACAGGTGGCGTTCGTGCAGCGTCGTGCTGCCCGTGGCGGCGCAGGCGAAATGCACCAGCCCGACCGGCTTCTCGACGCTGCCGCCGCCCGGTCCCGCGACGCCGGTCACCGCGATCGCGATATGGGCGCGGCAGGCCTGCAGCCCGCCCTCGGCCATGGCGACGGCGACCGGCTCCGAAACCGCGCCGTGCCGTTCGATCAGTGCCATCGGCACCCCCGCCAGATCGTGCTTGGCCTCGTTGGAATAGGTCACCAGGCCCCCGGCGACGGCGGCGGATGAGCCCGCGATATCGGTCAGCGCCGCGGCGATCATGCCGCCGGTGCAGCTTTCCACCGTGCAGATCATCGCCTCCCGCGCCTTCAGCGCCTCCAGAAGATCGATCGCCGCCCGATGCAGCGCCCCGCTGTCGGTGGTCATGCCCATTGCTCCATCATCCAGTAGCCGCCGCCGAGCAGCAGCGCGGCCAGCATCCCGGCCATCAGGTCGTCCACCATCACGCCCAGCGAACCCTTCAGCCGTCTGTCGGCCCAGCCGATGGGCCCGGGCTTCCAGATGTCGATCACGCGGAACAGCACCAGCCCCGCGAGGCAGCCGGCCCAGCCGGCGTCCGGCAGCGCCAGATAGCCGATCCACAGGCCCGCCGCCTCGTCGATCACGATCTCCTGCGGATCGTCGCGGCGGTCGCGTACGCGCATGTGGCGGCTGGCCGCCCACCAGCCCAGCAGCGAGGCGATCAGGACGCCGGTCAGCAGCGCCGGCTTGCCGCCGAATTCCAGCATCGCCCAGCCGACCGGCGCCGCCGCGATCGAGCCCATGGTGCCGGGCGCCCAGCGGGCGTTGCCGACCCAGAAGAAGGTGGCGACCATGGTCGCGAAGCGATCAATCATCCGGTGGTTCCGGCGGGGAGAGCCACTGTCGCCGTGGCCTGGGCGGCCATGCCTTCGCCGCGGCCCGTGAAGCCGAGCTTTTCGGTGGTCGTGGCCTTCACGCTGACCCGGTCCGTCGGGATGGCGGCGATGGCGGCGATGCAAGCGCGCATCGCTTCGCGGTGCGGTTTCATCTTCGGCGTCTCGCAGATCAGGGTGACGTCCACGGCGACGATCTCGCCGCCCCGCTGCCGCACCCGGTCGGCGGCAAAGCGGAGAAACCGGTCGGACGACGCACCGCGCCATTGCGGATCGCCTGGCGGAAAATGGTCGCCGATATCGCCGTCGGCGATGGCGCCGAGGACGGCGTCGGTGATGGCGTGCAGGCCGACATCGGCGTCGGAATGGCCGGCGAGGCCCCGGTCATGCGGGATCTCGATGCCGCAGACGACCATCGGCCGGCCGGCCGCATAGCGATGTACGTCGAAGCCGTTGCCGGTCCGGTAGACGTGGGAACTGCGCGACGCGGCTGCGCGTCCGGCGAGGAGGCCGCGGGCGCGGGCGAGGTCGCCGGCTGTCGTGATCTTGAAGTTGTCTTCCTCGCCCTGGACGGTGACCACGTCGATGCCGTACATGCGGGCGACGGCCACGTCGTCGGTCAGCGCCTGTCCCGCCGCCGCCTCGTGGGCGGCGAGAATGGTGTCGAA
This sequence comes from Minwuia thermotolerans, assembly GCF_002924445.1. Taxonomy (NCBI): domain Bacteria; kingdom Pseudomonadati; phylum Pseudomonadota; class Alphaproteobacteria; order Minwuiales; family Minwuiaceae; genus Minwuia; species Minwuia thermotolerans. The sequence continues at coordinate 456,661 of NZ_PIGG01000031.1, read as the reverse complement.
GCGGAAGCCCTGGGGCGTCTGCGCCCGCACCAGCCCGGCGCGGTCCACATCCTCTGCGATCACCTCGCCCGAGATACGTTTCAGGCTGTCGCTGACGGCCAGCGCGGGCAGCGCACCATCGGCGCCGGCCAGTCCGGCCAGCACGGCGTCGATCAGTTTCCGGGAGACGAAAGGGCGCGCGGCATCGTGGATCAGAACCCTTTCGGGGGCGAAGTCGCGCAGCGCCTGCAGGCCGAGGCGGACGGAGTCCTGCCGTTCCGCGCCGCCGGTCACCGGGGGCTCCAGTTCGAGGTCGCCTACCGCCGATTCGTAGAGGGCGCGGTCCTCCGCGCCGATGACGACCCGGACGGCCCCGATTTCCGGATGACCCAGAAATGCCTTTACGGTATGCCGCAGCACCGCGCCCTCGCCGAGCGGCAGGTACTGCTTTGGCAGGGAACCGCCCAGCCGGCGGCCTCTGCCTGCGGCGACGATGAGGGCGGCGCAGTTCATGGCCGGAAGCTACTACAGCGTTTCGCCGCTTCGCCATAGCTCGATGGTCCGCTTGCCATTCGGGCGACAATGCGCCATGTTTGGCTATGAATTAATCAGCGTTCTCAGTTGATCAAATTATGAGCATTGAAATCGGCGACATCCAGCTGGACGGGCATGTGCTCATGGCTCCGATGTCGGGCATCACAGACCCGCCGTTCCGCCGCGCCGTCAAGCGCTTCGGCGTTGCGCTCGCCTTCTCGGAGATGGTGGCCGGCCGCCAGGCGCTGACGGGCCAGAACCGGGCGCGGCGCATGATGGCGCCGGACGGCGTCGGCGTGCCGGCGGTGCAGATCGCCGGCTGCGATCCTGCGATCATGGCCGAGGCGGCGCGCTTCAACGCCGACCGGGGCGCCGCGGTCATCGACATCAACATGGGTTGTCCGGCAAAGCAGGTCACAGGCGGCTATGCCGGCTCCGCGCTGATGCGCGACCTCGGCAAGGCGGCGGCGATCATCCGCGCCGTGGTGGGCGCGGTCGACGTGCCGGTGACGCTGAAGATGCGGACAGGCTGGGACGACGAGAGCCGCAACGCCCCGGAACTCGCACGCATCGCCGAGGACATCGGCGTGAAGATGATCACCGTGCATGGCCGTACCCGCTGCCAGTTCTACAAGGGCCGGGCGGACTGGCGTTTCATCGCCCGGGTCAAGGCCGCGGTCTCCGTGCCGGTGATAGCCAATGGCGACATCCGCACCGCAGCGGATGCGCGGGCGTGTCTGGCTCAGTCCGGGGCCGACGGCGTGATGATCGGCCGCGGCGCCCAGGGCCGGCCGTGGCTGCCGGCGCGGATCGCCGCGGAACTGAACGGCCGCAACTGGACCGGCCCGGGCCTGGCGGAGATCGGCCGCATCGCCATGGACCACTACCGCGACATCGTCGCCGCCGGCGATCTCGAGCACGGCGTGCGCATCGCGCGCAAGCATCTCGGCTGGTACGGCGAGCATCTCGATGACCCGACTGCCTTCCGCCGCGAGGTGATGACCGAGGCGGATCCGGACCGCGTGCTGACGGCGATCGAATCCCACTTCCGGGAAAGGGCCATGGCTGCATGACCGCGACGCCGAGCCACGAGGCGGTCGTCAGCGCCATCGCCGACCCGCTTCTGGTGGTGGACGGGCAGGGCCGGATCCTGCTGGCCAACCCCGCCGCCGAGGAGTTCTTCGGCATCGGCCAGGCCATGCTCCGCCGTCAGACCATCAACGACATCGCGCCCTTCGGCAGCCCGCTCCTGTCGCTGTTCCGCCAGGCGCGGGACGGGATGGGCGCGATTTCCGAATATGGCGTTCTGCTGGGTACGCCACGCTCCGAAGTGAAGACGGTCAATATCCAGCTTTCGCCGATCGTGGAGCAGCCCGGCTCCGTCGTGATCCAGATCGAGGAGCGCACCATCGCCTCGAAGATGGACCGCTCGCTGACCCACAGGGGCGCGGCCCGGGCGGTGACCGGCATGGCCGCGGTGCTGGCGCACGAGGTGAAGAACCCGCTCTCCGGCATCCGCGGCGCGGCGCAGCTTCTGGAACAGAACGTCGACGAACCCGATCAGGAACTGACGCGCCTGATCGTCGACGAGGTCCAGCGCATCGTCGCCCTGGTCGACCGGATGGAGGCGTTCTCCGACCCGCGGCCGTCCGAGCGCACGGCGGTCAACATCCACGAGGTGCTGGAGCGGGCGCGCCGGGTGGCCGAGAACGGCTTCGCGCCGAACGTGCGCTTCGTCGAGAACTACGATCCATCGCTGCCCCTTGTGCTGGGCAACCGCGATCAGCTCATCCAGGTCTTCCTCAATCTGGTGAAGAACGCCGCCGAGGCGGTGCCGAAGAAGAACGGCGAGATCGTGCTGGCCACGGCCTACCGCCACGGCGTTCGTCTGGCCGTGCCTGGCAGCAGCGAGCGGGTGCAGCTGCCGCTGGAGGTGACGATCTCCGACAACGGGCCGGGCGTGCCCGAGGATCTGCGCCAGCACATGTTCGATCCCTTCGTGACCACCAAACCTGCCGGCACCGGCCTCGGACTCGCGCTGGTGGCGAAGATCATCAACGACCATGGCGGAATCATCGAATTCGACGGCGCCGAGCGTGGCGCCACGTTCCACATCTATCTGCCCGTGGCGCACGGGAAGGCGAAAAAGAAATGACCGCGAGATCGATCCTGATAGCCGACGACGACCGCAGCATCCGCACGGTGCTGGGACAGGCGCTGGGGCGGGCGGGCTACGATGTCCGCACCACCGGCAACGCGGCGACGCTCTGGCGCTGGGTGTCCGACGGAGCGGGAGATCTGGTGATCACCGATGTGGTGATGCCCGACGAGGACGGCCTGGACCTGCTGCCGAGGATCAAGAAGCGCCGGCCCGAGCTGCCCGTCGTCGTGATGAGCGCACGCAATACCCTGCTCACGGCAGTCAAGGCGACCGAGCGCGGCGCCTACGAATATCTGCCGAAGCCCTTCGACCTGAAGGAGTTGCTGTCGATCGTCGACCGGGCCCTCAACCAGCCCCGGAAGGGCGAGGTCCCGCCGACGATGGAGGCCGAGGACAGCATGCCCCTGATCGGCCGCTCGCCGGCGATGCAGGAGATCTACCGCGTGATGGCGCGGCTGATGACGACGGACCTGACGGTGATGATCACCGGCGAGAGCGGCACTGGCAAGGAACTGGTGGCGCGGGCGCTGCACGAATACGGCCGCCGCCGCAACGGCCCCTTCGTGCCGGTGAACATGGCCGCGATTCCGCGCGAGCTGATCGAGAGCGAGCTGTTCGGACACGAGAAGGGCGCCTTCACCGGCGCTTCGCAGCGCAATGTCGGGCGCTTCGAGCAGGCCGAGGGCGGTACGCTGTTCCTCGACGAGATCGGCGACATGCCGCTGGAGGCGCAGACCCGGCTGCTGCGCGTCCTGCAGCAGGGCGAGTACACGACCGTCGGCGGCCGCAACTCGATCCGGACCGATGTCCGCATCGTCGCCGCGACCAACCGCGACCTGCGTCAGCAGATCGGCCAGGGACTGTTCCGCGAGGATCTGTTCTATCGCCTCAACGTGGTGCCGATCCGTCTGCCCCCGCTGCGTGAGCGGCGCGAGGACATTCCCGACCTGGTGCGGCACTTCCTCAACCGCACCGCCGAGGAAGGCCTGCCGTCCAAGACCATAGACCGCGCCGCCATGGACCGCCTGGTGGGGCACCGCTGGACGGGCAATGTCCGCGAACTGGAGAATCTGGTCCGCCGCCTGGCCGCGCTGTATTCCGAGGAGGTGATCGGCGTCGAGATCATCGAGCGCGAGCTGGCCGATCCGACGCCGACGCCGGTGGAGGAGGTCAACCCCGCCGGGGAGAGCCTTGGCTCGGCCGTGGAGTATCACCTGTCGAAGTACTTCGAGGCTCATGGCGACGACCTGCCGCCGTCGGGCCTCTACGACCGGGTGCTGAAGGAGCTGGAGCGGCCATTGATCTCGCTGTCGCTGGCGGCGACCCGCGGCAACCAGCTCCGCGCGGCCGAGCTGCTGGGCCTGAACCGCAACACGTTGCGCAAGAAGATCCGCGATCTCGACATCCGCGTCATTCGCGGCGCCGGGCTGTCCTAACCGCCGGTGAAGCTGCGCACCAGGCTGGCGGCGACGAGGTTCCAGCCGTCGACGATGACGAAGAAGATCAGCTTGAACGGCAGCGAGATGATGATCGGCGGCAGCATCATCATGCCCATCGACATCAGCACGCTGGCGACGACCATGTCGATCACCAGGAACGGCACGAACAGCAGGAAGCCGATTTCGAAGGCGCGCCGGAGTTCCGAGATCATGAAGGCGGGGATCAGGGCCTGAAGCGGCGTCTGCTCCGGCGTCAGGCCGGAAGTGTCGATATTGCCGATGTCCAGGAACAGGGCGAGGTCCTTTTCGCGGACATGGGTCAGCATGAAGGCGCGCACCGGCACGATGGCGCGATCGAACGCCTCGCGCTCCTCGATCTCCTCGTTCAGCAATGGCTGGATGCCGTCCTCCCAGGCCTGCTCGAAGGTCGGGGCCATGATGAAGGCGGTCAGGAACAGGGCGAGCGAGATGATCACCACGTTGGGCGGCGTCGTCTGTACGCCCAGCGCCGAACGCAGCAGCGAGAGCACGATGACGATGCGGGTGAACGAGGTGACGACGACCAGAATGGCCGGCGCCAGGCTGAGCACCGTCAGCAGCGCGATGAGCTGCAGCACCCTTCCGGTGAAGCTGCCGCCCTCGCCGAGATCGATGTTCAGTTCCTGCGAAAGCGCCATTCCCGGCAGCAGCAGCGCCAGGACGAGGAACAGGGGCGGCAGCAGCCGGCGCACGGTCACTGCGGGCTCTCCCCTACCGGCTTCGTCGCGATGCCGGTTTCGATGACGGTTTCGGAGTTGGGGCCGATCAGGATCAGGTGCTCCCGGTCGTCGCGGCGGACCAGGACCAGGCGGCGGCGGGTGTCGACGGTCTGCACCGCGACGATGCCGAGCCGGCCCGCCCCGCCGCCCGATATGCGCGGGGCGAGTCCGAAACGGCGCGCCGCCCAGGCGGCGGCGGCGATGAGGCCGACGACGACGGCGAGTCCCGCCACGAACCGGATATATTCGAGGGATTCCATATGCCTGCGCTGGCCTTCTGCCGCTTTCCGTCGGATTCAACGCCCGGGACTTCTGTCCCGCGGGCCTGGGCACTTTGGCAGGGCCGTGGTTAACGATCCGATAATGGCCAACCTTACCTTTCCTTAACTCTTTCGGCTGACACTGCCGGTCCGTGGCGGAACAGGATTTCGCCCCTTCGACGGACGGTGACGGCGCCTCATGCTTCTGAAGAACATCCCGATATTCTCGGCCCTGACGCGGCAGATGGACTGGCTGGCGTCGCGGCAGAAGGTGCTGTCGCACAACATCGCCAACGCCGACACGCCGGGCTTCCGCGGACGCGACCTGGAGCGGCTCAGCTTCCGGGAACTGCTGACCCGCCCCGACGATTCGATGCGTGTGGCGAAGACGAACGCCGGACACATCGCGCCCAGCGGCGAGGCGAGCGACGACTACCGCCGCAGCCGGGAGACCGGATACGACACCAATCCGGCCGACAATTCGGTCTCGCTGGAAGACGAGATCATCAAGGTGAACGACACGCGCATGGCCTATGACCTCGCCAGTTCGCTGTACCGCAAGCACGTGCAGATGGTGAAGATGGCCATCGGCGGCCGCGGCGGCTGAGGCCGGGTCACGGCAGGCAACGGGAGATAGGCAATGGACCTCGAGAAATCGATGATAACGGCGGCATCCGGCATGCGGGCCCAGTCGGCGCGCATGCGGCTGATCGCCGAGAACATCGCCAACGCCAATTCCACGTCCAACCGGCCCGGCGAGGATCCGTACCGCCGCAAGGTGCTGACCTTCGCCCAGGCGCTGGATCAGCAGTCCAGCGCCCAGGTGGTGGAGGTGGACAAGGTCAGCCTCGACAAGTCGCCTTTCCGCGAGAAATACGATCCCGGCAATCCGGCGGCGGACGGGCGCGGCTACGTCAAGCTGCCCAACGTCAATGCGCTGATCGAGATGATCGACATGAAGGAGGCTCAGCGGTCCTACGAGGCCAATCTGACCTCCATCGAATCCGCCAAGCACATGATCTCGCGCACCGTGGATCTGCTGCGTTGAGCGGATGGCTTTCAGTCAGGGAGGTCCAGAAATGGACGTGACGCTGCAGAATGCGGCCATGGCCTATGGCAAGGCCGTCAATCGGGGCGGCGAAGCCGGCCCGTCGGATGGCGCCGGAGCAATCGCCGGCGGCGAGTCCGGCTCCTTCGCCGCGATGGTGAAGGCCGCGGGCGAGGGCGCCGCGGGCGCGCTGGAGAGCTCCGAGACCCTCTCGGTCGGCTCGGTCGCCGGCAAGGTGGAACTCACAGACGTCGTCCATGCCGTCAACAACGCGGAGATCGCGCTGCAGACCGTCGTGGCGGTGCGCGACCGCGTCATCGACGCCTATCAGCAGATCATCCGCATGCCGATCTGACGGGGCCGCGCCATGACCCCCGTTGAAGTCGTCGACATCGCCCGGGAGGCGATCTGGGTGCTGCTGAAGGTCGCGGCGCCGGTCATGCTGATCGCGCTGGGCGTCGGCCTCACCGTCTCCCTGTTCCAGGCCCTGACCCAGATGCAGGAAATGACCCTGGCCTTCGTGCCGAAGATCATCGCCATCTTCGTCGCGCTTATCGTGCTCTCGCCGTACATGATCGGGGAACTGACCGGTTTCATGGACCAGATCGCGCTCAGGATCTCGGACACCGCCCCGAACGGCGGCTAGCCGGAACAAGGGAGCCGCCCGTGCTCGCCGACCTGCTACCAGCCCTGATCTTCTCGCTGCTGCTCGTCTTCGCGCGGGTCGGCGCGATGCTCATGGTGCTGCCGGGCTTCGGCGAGGCCTACATCTCGCCGCGCGTGCGTCTGGTGATCGCGCTGGCGCTGTCGATCGTGGTCCAGCCGGTGGTCGGCGGCGCGCTGCCGGCCATGCCCGCGCAGCCGCTCGACCTGCTGCCGCTGCTGTTCGGCGAGATCGTCATCGGCGTCTTCATCGGCGGCTCGATCCGGCTGCTGGTCTCGGCCCTGCACGTCGCCGGCATCGTCATCTCGTTTCAGTCCAGCCTGGGCTTCGCACAGTTCTTCGACCCGGCCCAGGGCACCCAGGGCGCGCTGCTGGGCAGCTTCCTGACCATCATGGGCATGACCCTGATCTTCGTCTCCGACCTGCATCACCTGATGCTGATGGCCGTCACCGACAGCTATCAGCTCTTTCCCGCGGCGGTGATGCCGCCGCTGGACGACTTCGCCCAGACCGCAGCCCGCTTCGTCGCCGGCAGCTTCCTGGTCGGCATCCAGATCTCGGCGCCGTTCATCGCCTATGCGCTGGTGCTCTACATCGGCATGGGCCTGATCAACCGGCTGATGCCGCAGATGCAGGTCTTCTTCATCGTCATGCCGCTGCAGATCACCTTCGCGCTGATGTTCTTCATGATCACGCTGGGGGCGATGGCGCTCTGGTTCCTCGAGCATTTCGAGGAAGGCGTCGCCACGTTCCTGGCCGGAGGATAGGGGATGGCCGAAGACCAGGATCCCTCGCAAAAAACCGAGGAACCGACAGACAAGCGAAAACAGGACGCCCTGGACAAGGGGCAGGTTGCCAAGTCGCAGGAAGTCGGTCACTGGTTCATGATGCTGGGCGTCGCCGGCATGCTGATCTTCATGATCGGCCACGCCGGCGAGGCCCTCTTCGGCGGTCTCAGCGCGTTCATCGCCAGTCCCGACCAGATCGTCGTCTCGCCCGGCGCCATGCAGGGCCTGCTCGCCACGGTCGCCATGGACATGGCTGTCGCCATCCTGCCGATCATGGGCGTGCTGATGGTGCTGGCCGTGGCGGCGACGCTGATCCAGCATCCCCTGCTGTTCACGCCGTCCAAGCTGAAGCCGGAACTGTCCAAGATCTCGCCCATCGCCGGCTTCAAGCGCCTGTTCTCGCTCAATTCGGTGATGGAGTTCCTCAAGGGGATCGCCAAGCTGGCGATCGTCGCCGCGGTCGCCTTCGCGCTGATCTGGCCGGACCTGCAGGCCCTGCCGCAGCTCATGGAGATCACCCCGCTCGGCGTCATGGAGTTCGTGCGCGAGGAGGCGCTGACCATGGTCAGCGGCGTGCTGGCGGTCATGACCGTCATCGCCGGCCTCGATTTCGTCTACCAGAAATGGAAGACCAACCGCGACATGCGGATGTCGCGCCAGGACATCAAGGACGAGCAGAAGCAGGCCGAGGGCGACCCCCTGATCAAGCAGCGCATCCGCGCCATCCGGATGGAGCGCGCCAAGCGCCGCATGATGTCGAAAGTGCCGTCGGCCAGCGTCATCATCGCCAACCCGACCCACTTCGCCGTCGCGCTGCACTACGACATGGAGACCATGGCCGCGCCCGAATGCGTCGCCAAGGGCATCGACGCCGTGGCGCTGAAGATCAGGGAGATCGGCGAGGCCAACGGCGTGCCCGTGATCGAGAATCCGCCGCTGGCGCGCGCCCTGCACGCGACCGTCGAACTGGACGAACCCATCCCCGTCGAACACTATCAGGCGGTGGCGGGCGTGATCAGCTACGTCATGCAACTGAAGAACCGCTACAGCGCGGGTGGCGCCTGAACAGCATGACCCAACAGACGGACATCGCCGGCCATCGGCGGACGGCGCAAGGCCTGCGCGGCCGGGCGCCGCTGGGGCTGGGCGCCATCGCCGGCCTCGGCCTGATCGCTGTCCTCTCTGCGGCCGCCCTGGCGGGCGTGCCCCAGATCTCGGGCGCGGTCCTCGGCGTCGGCGGCCTTGCAGGCGTCGGGCTGGTCCTTCTTTCGCTGCTGCGCCGCGGCGCCGAAGCCGGGGCGGCGCCGGCCGCGGCGCCCGCACCCGGGCCGGAAACCGAGGTCCAGGTTCCTGCCGCGCGGGAGCGGGACATTGCCGACGGAACCGCGGCGGCGCTGACCGCGCGCATCGAGGAACTGGAAAGCGCCCAGAGTCACGCCGAACACCTGCTGAGCCGGCTGATCGGCTTCGCCCCGCTCGGCATCGTGCTGAGCGATTCCGCGGGCACGGTGCTGCGCGCCAACGCCAATGCCGGGCAAATGGCCGGTCTGAAGGCCGCGCCGGTGGGCGGCCGCTTCGTGGATCTGTTCGCCGAATCCGATCGCGCCGCGGCGCAGGAGCAACTCGACCTCATCATCGCGGGCGAACAGCGCCAGAAGCCCGTGGAACTGAAGCTCGCCGGACCGGCGGAGCGCGTGGCCCTGCTCTATGGCGGCTTCGTCGACGACGACGACCGCGGCGAACGGCTGGCCGCATTCTACCTGATCGACGCCACGGACCAGCGCAGTCTGGAAGCGCAGTTCGCCCAGGGCCAGAAGATGCAGGCCGTGGGTCAGCTCGCCGGCGGCGTCGCCCACGACTTCAACAACCTGCTGACGGCGATGATCGGCTTCGCCGACCTGCTGCTGATGCGCCATCCGCCGGGCGACCCGTCCTATACCGACATCGTCCACATCAAGCAGAACGCCAACCGCGCCGCCGCGCTGGTCCGTCAGCTGTTGGCCTTCTCCCGGCGTCAGACGCTCAGGCCGAAGATCCTCAACCTCACCGACGTGCTGACCGACATCTCCGACCTGCTGCGCCGGCTGATCGGGGAGCACATCAACCTGCGCATCGTCCACGAGCGCGACCTGGGGCTGGTCAAGGCCGACCAGGGCCAGATCGAGCAGGTGGTCACCAACCTGGTGGTCAACGCCCGCGACGCCATGACGGCCGGCGGCACCGTCACCATCGAGACGCGCAATCTCAGCCAGGCCGCGCCCCGCCAGGTCGGCGACGAGACCATGTCCGCCGGCGAATATGTCGAGATCGAGGTGACGGACACCGGCCACGGCATTTCCGAAGAGCACCTGGAAAAGATCTTCGAGCCCTTCTTCACCACAAAGGCCATCGGCCACGGCACCGGCCTGGGCCTCGCCACCGTCTATGGCATCGTCCGCCAGACCGGCGGCTTCGTGGAGGTGGAGAGCCGCCAGGGCGAGGGCACCAGCTTCCGCATCATCCTGCCCCAGGTGCGCGTCGACCCCGCCGCCGGGGAGGGCGCGCTGGCCCGCCGCGCCGCCGTCGACCTGACCGGCAGCGGCACCGTCCTGCTGGTCGAGGACGAGGACGCGGTGCGCCTGTTCGCCGCCCGGGCGCTGCGCAACAAGGGCTATACCGTGGTCGAGGCCGAGAGCGGCGAGATCGCGCTGGAGATCATCAAGGAGCGCAATGCCGAGATCGACCTGATGATCTCCGACGTGGTGATGCCGAACATGGACGGCCCGACGCTGATCCGTCACGCCCGCGAACTGCGCGCCGACATCCGCGCCATCTTCATCTCCGGCTATGCCGAGGAAGCCTTCCGCCGCAGCCTGGGCGACGACCTGGGCGACGTCGACTTCCTGCCCAAGCCATTCAGCCTCAAGCAGCTCGCCGCCAAGGTGAAGGAACAGCTCGAACGCTGATTCGAGCGCGGCCGTTTGCGTGCGGGTGGCCGTCTACAGCTCCGGGAACGATGTAGCGACGCGGGAAAGCCGCTTGCCTTTGCGGCAGGCGGAGGCAGAGTAGCGAGTATGCGAAAATCACGGCTACCAGCCCTCAAATACATTGTCCCAGCGCTGCCCATCTTTGTGCGCGTATTTGAAAGCGCTGTCATGGAGTTAGGCAGCACTTTTGACTGGTGGCAAGAAATGCCGTGGGATGGCATCGTATTAGGTTCTGTCGCATTTCTTCTCGGTGCGTTGTATGCGGATATTCTAAATCCAACATCAAAATTACGAATGTGGCTACGTTATAAATATCGGTATTTTGATGTTGATTCAATCAACTGCCGTCGACGTGTCACCAGTAATTCAGAGGAGGATGTTGTCACGGTAGACATACATTTTGTTCGATCATTTCGGGGAAAATTAATTGTCCAGCTTTTCGAATGCGTACACGATGGAAGGTCTAGAATGAAATCGAAAAGTTGGGTTGTGGAAGACGATGGGGATTATAAAAAGGGAGAATCAAAATCAATAACACTTGCTTCGATTCCAAACATCAAGACAAGCTATCCAATACCCGTGTGGGGAGGTCGCGGCGACAGCCCCGTCGGCCAAATTATTGATGAGTCCCAAAATATCATAGTATTAAAGGCTGCGGGACGAATGACACAAAATCATGATACGGTTTTGAAAATGTTGAAATCGGATACGAACGATAGGATACGATTTTTTATTACACATGAGGATGAAGATTTGTACGAAGTGAAAGGTGACTAATGGCCCGAGATAGGCTCTTAGGCTTTGAAGAAGTCTGCCGTCTCGGCCGCCTCGATCAGTTCGCCAAGGAGCATCCGTCCATTGGCGAACTGATGCCTTCGAAGAGCCGATTCATCAAGTCGGAGCGAGATCGGAGTCCGGCATGATCCGAGCGCGGGGTTGTCCGCGGCTCGGACGTGCCCCGTCGAATCGCGCTGCCTGTCCCAAGGGAATACATGCGGGTGGTTCCGACCGTGAACGGATGCGGAATATTTCCCGCCTTTCTCTTTGATTCCAGATGCTTGCAGGGTGCTTGCGGAATGAGAACAAAATCGGTACATTGTTCCTGTTTGACGGCATGTCCGGGCCGTGGATGATGGGAGAAGATCAATGTCGCAATCAGCGTTACGCCTTGTCGAGAAGGGAGCTTCCAACATGGCCGACAAATCCAAGGCGCTCGACGCCGCACTGGCCCAGATCGAGCGGGCCTTCGGCAAGGGCTCGGTCATGCGCCTGGGCCAGCGGGAGGCGATGAACGTCAGCGCGATCTCCACCGGCTCGCTGGGCCTGGACATCGCGCTGGGCATCGGCGGCCTGCCCAAGGGCCGCGTCGTCGAGATCTACGGCCCCGAGAGTTCGGGCAAGACGACGCTCACCCTGCACGTCATCGCCGAGGCCCAGAAGCTCGGCGGCACCTGCGCCTTCGTCGACGCCGAGCACGCCCTCGACCCGGCCTATGCGAAGAAGCTGGGCGTCAACATCGATGATCTGATCATCTCACAGCCCGACACCGGCGAGCAGGCGCTGGAGATCGCCGACACGCTGGTGCGCTCCAGCGCCATCGACGTGGTGGTGATCGATTCGGTCGCCGCCCTGGTGCCCCAGGCGGAGCTGGAAGGCGAGATGGGCGACAGCCATGTCGGCCTGCAGGCGCGGCTGATGAGCCAGGCGCTGCGCAAGCTGACCTCGTCGATCGCGCGCTCCAACTGCATGGTCATCTTCATCAACCAGATCCGCCTGAAGATCGGCGTCATGTTCGGCAGCCCGGAGACCACCTCCGGCGGCAACGCGCTGAAGTTCTACGCTTCCGTCCGTCTCGACATCCGCCGCATCGGCGCGATCAAGAACCGCGACGATGTGGTCGGCAACCAGACCCGGGTGAAGGTGGTCAAGAACAAGGTCGCTCCGCCGTTCAAGGTGGTGGAGTTCGACATCATGTACGGCTCCGGCATTTCCAAGACCGGCGAACTGCTCGATCACGGGGTCAGGCTGAACATCGTCGACAAGGCCGGCTCCTGGTTCTCCTACGGCGAACAGCGCATCGGCCAGGGCCGGGAGGCGGCCAAGCAGTTCCTGGCCGAGAACCCGGATGTGGCCGAAGCCATCGAGGCAGAGATCCGGCACAATGCCGGCCTGCTGTCGGACGCCATGACCACCGGGCCGGAGGGCGACGAGGACGACGGCGACGCGGCGCTCGCCGCCGGGGAGTGAGCGCTCAGAGCAGCTCGTTCTCCATCTTCGCGGCCTGGATGCGCAGGACGCGGATCTCGCCGTTCTGCATCAGCTTCAGCCGCGTCTGCCAGTGCTCGACGATGTTCACGAGTTCCTGCAGCATGCGGGCCTGTTCCTGATACTGCGCGATGCGCTCGACCGTGGCCTGCCAGCGCCCGAAGGCGGCGGAGGCCCGGTCGATGCACCGCTCGGTAGCGTCCTCGACCGCGAAGACGCGCAGGCCGGATTCGGTCAGCCGCCGGGTCTCGTCGCGCTCGATGAGCAGCGTCGGCTTCTGGGGCTCCAGCCGGGAGATCATCTCCTGCTCGACCGATTCGATGTCGGCGTTGTCGGCGGCGACATAGTGCGTGAAGATCGCCTGTCCGCCGCGGCGCAGCGTGCGCTCCAGCTTGCGGTAGATGCCGTGGCGGTTGGCGACGCCATGCAGCAGCAGCCGCGAGACGACCACATGGTAGCGCGCGCTGGACAACTCCACGTTGTCCAGGTCCACCGGCCCGGTCTTGACCTTCTCGAACAGTTTCTCGTCGCGCAGGATCTCCTGGCAGACCGAGAGGTTCTGACGGTCGGGCTCCAGCACGCTGAGCTGGAAGCCGCGAGGGCCGGCCAGGGCCACGGCCGGACCGCCGGTCTCGGCGCCCAGCAGCAGCACCACCGCGCCCGGGCCGATGTCGAGCGGCGCCGGCAGGGCGGCGAGGGGGTCGGGGGCCAGCGGCAGGGTGCGGGCGTCGCCGAACAGGAGGTGCGTGGTGTCCACCGCGGGGGAGAACCGGCAGGTGCGCGTATAGCGGGGTTCCGCGGCGCGTTGGGTCACGCGCTTTTCGGACGGCTTCTCGGAGAGGTCATAGCCCTCCCACCACGCCTTCAGTCTCGTCCGGAATGCGGCTTTCGGCATCGCGCTGGCTGTTCGGTCTCGGTCAGTACTTGATTGCCAGCGGAACCTAGAGGCCATGGCGCTAAATAAGGGTTAAGCCGGCTGGCGGGCGGGCGAGGGCGCGCGCGCTTGACACCCATGCGTCGCGGGACCAGATTACAGCGCTTGTTCAACAGTGTTTTTGTCGAAAAAACAAGACGTTAGAAAGAGGTGACCGTGCCGGGCGGCAACGAAATTCGCAAAGCCTTCGTCGATTTCTTCAAGGCGAACGGGCACGAGCATGTGGCGTCTTCGCCCCTGGTGCCGCATCAGGACCCGACCCTGATGTTCACCAATGCGGGCATGGTGCAGTTCAAGAACGTCTTCACCGGCCAGGAGAAGCGCGACTACAACCGGGCCGTGACCTCGCAGAAGTGCGTCCGCGCCGGCGGCAAGCACAACGATCTGGACAATGTCGGCTACACGGCCCGGCATCATACCTTCTTCGAGATGCTGGGGAATTTCTCCTTCGGCGACTACTTCAAGGACCTGGCGATCGAACTGGCCTGGAAGCTGGTGACCGAGGAGTTCGGCCTGGCGAAGGATCGTCTGCTGGTCACCGTCTACGCCGACGATGACCAGGCCGCGGAACTCTGGCGCAGCATCGCCGGGCTGCCTGACGAGCGGATCATCCGCATCGCGACGTCGGACAATTTCTGGTCGATGGGCGATACCGGGCCGTGCGGGCCCTGCTCGGAGATCTTCTTCGACCACGGCGAGGGCGTGCCCGGCGGGCCGCCCGGCAGTGCCGACGAGGACGGCGACCGCTTCATCGAGATCTGGAACCTGGTCTTCATGCAGTTCGACCAGCGGAGCGATGGCGAACGGATCGAGCTGCCGCGCCCCTCGATCGACACCGGCATGGGGCTGGAGCGCGTGACCGCGACGCTGAACGGCACCCATGACAACTACGCCACCGATCTGCTGCGCAACCTGATCGAGCAGTCGGCGCATTTCTCGAACACGGAGCCCGACGGCGGGGGGGCGGTCCATCACCGCGTCATTGCCGATCATCTGCGCGCCAGCGCCTTCCTGATCGCCGACGGCGTGCTGCCCTCCAACGAGGGGCGCGGCTACGTGCTGCGGCGGATCATGCGCCGCGGCATGCGCCATGCCCACATGCTGGGCTGCCAGGATCCGCACATGTACCGCCTGGTGCCTGAACTGGTGCGCATGATGGGCGCCACCTTCGGCGAGCTCGTCCGCGCCGAGGCGCTGATCACCGAGACGCTGAAGCTGGAGGAGGGCCGCTTCAAGCAGACCCTCGACCGCGGCCTCAAGCTGCTGGAGGAGGAGACGGCGAAGCTGGGCGGGAAACAGGCGCTCTCCGGCGAGGTCGCCTTCCGCCTCTACGACACCTTCGGCTTCCCCCTCGATCTGACCCAGGACATCCTGCGCAACCAGGGACGCAGCGTGGACACCGAAGGCTTCCGGTCCGCCATGGAGCGCCAGCGCGCCGAGGCGCGGCGGAGCTGGGCGGGTTCCGGCGAACAGGCCACCGAGGCGATCTGGTTCGACATCCGGGAGAAGGCCGGGGCCAGCGAGTTCCTGGGCTACACCTCCGATGTCGGCGAGGCGCAGGTCCAGGCGCTGGTCGCCGGCGGCGAGCCGGTCGAACGCGCCGGCGACGGCGATGACGTCATGGTGGTGCTGAACCAGACGCCGTTCTACGGCGAGTCCGGCGGCCAGATGGGTGATTCCGGCGAGATCCGCCTGGCCGGCGGCGGCGTGATCCGCGTCTCCGATACCCAGAAGCGGGTCGGCGACGTGCACGTCCATGTCGGCCGCGTCGAGGGCGGCGAGGTCCGCGTCGGCGATACGGTGACCGCCGCGATCGACCGGGAGCGGCGGGACCGCCTGCGCGCCAATCATTCGGCCACTCATCTGCTGCACAAGGCGCTCCGGCGCCGGCTCGGCGATCATGTGGTGCAGAAGGGCTCGCTGGTGGCGCCGGACCGGCTGCGCTTCGACATCTCCCATCCGAAGCCGATGACCGAAGAGGAACGGGCCGACGTCGAAGCCGAGGTCAACCGCATGATCCGCGGCAATGGCGAGGTCGTGACGCGGCTGATGGCCCCGGACGAGGCGGTCGAGGCGGGCGCGCTGGCGCTGTTCGGCGAGAAATACGGTGACGAAGTCCGCGTCGTCTCCATGGGCGGCGGCGATGCGCCGGAATTCTCGACCGAGCTCTGCGGCGGCACGCATGTCCGCCGCACTGGCGATATCGGCGCTTTTCACATTGTCGGCGAAGGGGCGGTTGCCGCGGGGGTGCGGCGTATCGAGGCGATGACCGGGCAGGCGGCGCTCGACTGGCTCGGCGGGCAGGAGCAAGCGCTCCGCACCATCGCCGGGGCGCTGAAGACCACGCCGCAGGACGCGCCGGCGCGCGTCGCCCAGCTTGTCGAGGAGCGGCGCAGGCTGGAGCGCGAACTCGTCGAAGCGCGCCGCAAGGCGGCGCTCGGCGGCGGCGGTCAGGCCGGCCCTGCGGCCAGGGAAATCAACGGCATCCGCTTCGTCGGCCAGATCGCCGAGGGCGTGCCGGCGAAGGATCTGAAGGGCATGGTCGATGCGATGAAGGCGGGCGGCTCCGGCGTCTATGCCGTGGTCGGCATCAATGACGGCAAGGCCGCGCTGGTCGTCGGGGTCACGGAGGATCTGACGGACCGGGCCGACGCCGTGGCCCTGGTGCGCGCCGGCGTCGGCGCCATCGGCGGCAAGGGCGGCGGCGGCCGCCCCGACATGGCCCAGGGGGGCGGACCCGACGGGTCGCAGGCCGCCAAGGCCCTGTCGGCCGTCGAGGCGGCGCTGGCGGGCTGACGCGCATGGGCCGGAGGGGCGTCGCCGAGTTCACCGCCCGGCGGCGCGCTTTCGAGATTGTCGAGGAAGCCGCGCCCGGCGACCGGCCCAGTCAGGCGTTCGACTGGTTCCTGATCGGCCTGATCACGCTCAACATCGCGGCCGTGGTGCTGGAGACGGTACCGTCGATCCACGACGACTTCGCGGCCGGATTCCACGTCTTCGAGATTGTTTCGGTGGCACTCTTCACGGTCGAGTACGTGCTGCGCATCTGGGTCGCGCCGGAGCACGCCTCGTTCCGCCAGTACGGCCCGGTAGGCAGCCGTCTGCGCTACGCCGTGAGTTTCTTTGCGTTGATCGACCTGCTGGCGATCCTGCCCTTCTACCTCGCCTTCCTGCTGGGCCTCGATCTTCGGGTGCTGCGGGTGCTGCGGCTCCTCCGCTTCCTGAAGCTTATGCGCTATTCGGCGGCGATGATGACCATGCAGCGTGTCGTCTACGACGAAAGGCGCGCCCTCGTAGCTGCGCTGCTGATCATGCTCGGTCTGCTGATCGTCGCCTCGACGGGCATGTACTACGCGGAGCGTCACGCCCAGCCGGAGCGTTTCGGCTCGATACCTGCGGCGATGTGGTGGGGTCTGGCGACGCTGACGACGGTGGGCTATGGCGACATCGTGCCGGTGACCCTGGTGGGCAAGATGATCGGCGGCATCGTCATGCTGCTGGGGCTGGGCATGTTCGCACTGCCCATCGGCATTCTGGCGACCGGTTTCACCCAGGAGGTCAAGCGCCGCGAATTCGTGGTCACACGCTCCATGGTGGAGCGAATATCTCTGTTCGAGAAACTGCCGCCCAGCGAGACGGCCCGTCTCACGCGGCAGATGCGGGCCATCCGCTACGATGTCGGTGCGGTCATCGTGCGCCGCGGCGAGCCGGTCGAGAGCCTGTATTTCCTCGCTGTCGGCGACGTCGATCTGGAGATCGGCAAGCGCGACTTCCACCTGGAGGACGGCGATTTCTTCGGCGAGACGGCGACGGCGAAACGCGTCGAGGACGATCTCATGGCCATCGCCTCGTCCCAGTGCCTGGTGATGGCGCTGGATCTGCGCGACCTCAATCCGCTGATCAACCGCCACCCCCATCTTGGCGTGCGCCTGGCCGAGGTGGCGGAGGAACGGATAGGCGCGCCGCCGGCCGATGCCGACCACGACGCCGCCTGAAGCCTATCTGGCCGGTACCAGCCGCAGCACGCCGATGGCCCCGGGCTCGATGTCCTCGGTCCGCATCGACATCGGGATGTAGTCGACACGCTGCCAGCGGTCGACGAAGCCGCTGTAATGGCCCGACAGCACGTTGCCCGACTGCCCGGTCGAATGGATGTAGAGGGAGCGGTTCAGATCGTCGAGATCGTAGATCGCCCGCATCGACGCCGCGCTGTTCGTGGTGAAGGGATCGCGCTCCCGGCGCATCGTGGAATGGGCAACGTTGATGGTGAAACTGTCGCCCCCGACGGGCGTGCGGATATCGAAGATGTCGCGCAGCACCGGCACGTGGGTGAAGGGGTTGTGATCGCTCAGCGCCTCGTGGATCGGGCCCCAGACCCAGTTCTGGCGGTCGGCCCCGAAGCGTTGCTCCAGATCGGCCAGGGCGAGATCCAGCGACCGGCTCAGCATGTCGGCGCAGGTCTCATGTGCATCTGTCGCCACATCGTCGCACCAGATACTCATGCCGTCCGCGTCGGCCAGGACGCGGCGCATGAACAGCACGCGCGGCGCCCACAGTTCCTCGAAGGCGCCCCGGCCCTCGTCGATGAGGACCTGGCGGACGAACTGCCGGTACCAGGCGCTGAAGACCGTCGGCTCGATCCGGTCGGCCGACATGTCGCCGTCCCAGATCTTCAGGTCCGCGACTACCGCCCGGGCGCGCTCACTGGCGGGCTCGAAGGCCAGCATCAGGGGAAGGAACTCCCGCACCATCAGCGAGACCTGGTCGGCCTGGATCGTCTTGAAGCTCTCGACCGAATGAGCGTTCCGGGCGGTCAGCAGATCGGTGATCCGCTGCGCGCGATAGGGCGGCGCCCATTCGTTGGTCAGAAAATAGGGATAATCGTCGCCGACGATCCGGTTGTTGGCGGTGACGACGAAGCCGCTTTCCGGATTGACCGCCGACGGGAGATGGCGGTGGGGAACAAATCCCAGACGCTGGCCGCCGGGCTCCCAGCCGCGTACCGGAAGCATGCCTTGCCATGGCGAGCGGTCGGCGCGGATCGGGACCTTGCCGGCGGCGACGAAACCGATATTCCCCTCGACGTCGGCGATGACGATGTTCTGCTGGGCGCCGTCGAAGTCCCGCATGATTTCCTGCAGTTCGGTCACCGTCCGGGCGTCGGCGGCCCGCAGACCGGCGCGGGCGGTCATCTCGTTTGCTTCCAGAACATGCCAGCGAAGGGCCACGACATGATCTTCGGGCGCGAATTCGCGCACCCGGCCCGTGGCTTCGTTCAGCACGGGACCGTTGCGGGTCTCGCGCACGGTGATGGTGCGTTCAGCCGCATCCTTGACGCGGATCACTTCCTGGCGGGTCTCGAAGTCGGCCCAGCCGGCTTCGGTGCGGTACTGGTTCGGGTTGTCGGGGTTGATCTGCTCGATCACCAGGTCCTGCGTGTCCGGACCGGTATTGGTGAAGCCCCAGGCGAGATGGCGGTTGCGGCCGAGCACCACGAAGGGCAGCCCCGGCAGCGTCGCGCCCATGGCGGCCGTCTCGCCGTCGTCCCAGTGCGCGAAGTACCAGACCGACGGCGTCTGCAGACCCAGATGCGGGTCGTTGGCCAGCAATGGCTTCCCGGTGGCGCTGCGGCTGCCGTCGACCACCCAGTTGTTGGAACCGAGGCCGTCGTGACGGCGGAAGGGCCGTGCAGCCGCGATCATGGGTCCCAGGTCGGGCAGGGCGTCCAGAGCTGCCTGGTCGGGCAGCGCCACGGCGCCGTCCGCCGGGTAGGGCGGCCAGATCTGACGCATCCGCTCCGGCCCCAGCAACCGGGCGACCTGGGCGCGCGTGGCCTCGCTGGTCCAGTTTTCGGACAGGTCCAGCGCCATCATCTTCAGCCAGACGAGCGAGTCGGCGGGCTTCCATGGTTCGGGCTCGATACCGAGGATCAGGAACTCGGGCGGCAGCAGGCCGCCATCGTTCTCAAGGAAGGCGTTCACGCCGTCGGCGTATCGCTGCAGCAGGCTCCGGGTGCGGGCATCGAGATTGGGGACCGTCGCTTCCGCGGCGCGGTAGAAGCCCAGGGTCCGCAGGAAGATATCGGTCTGCACCGTCTTTTCGCCGGCGAACTCCGATAGGCGGCCCTGACCGATGCGGCGCTGCAGTTCCATCTGCCAGAGCCTGTCCTGGGCGTGGACGAAGCCGAGAGCGAAGACCGTATCCTCCCGGCTGCCGGCATAGATATGCGGCACGGCGAAGCGGTCACGCACGATGCGTATCTCGCCTTCCAGAGCGGGAAGCGCCACTTCGCCATCGACCTGCGGCAACGTCATGCGCCCGACCACGAACAGGCCGATGACCGCGATCGCCAGGAACACCACAAGGGTGCCCAGAATGCGCCAGATCCATTTCATCGCGCGCGGCGTCCCGGCGGGCAGTTGTCTTGCATCCCGAAAGCATCGCGCGAAACGTGATTCGCCACAACAGCCAAGGCCCCGGCCAGCCTTGGCTTTGCGCCCCGCCGCGCGCCGGTGTAGGAAAGACGAAAGCAATTTCCGAACAGGGGAGCAGACAGGCGATGGTAAAGCGCGCGGCATTCATCGGACTGGGCGTCATGGGTTTTCCGATGGCGGGGTATCTCCAGCAGAAGGGTTACGACACCTGCGTCTACAACCGCACCGCGGCCAAGGCCGAGGAGTGGACGTCCAAACACGGGGGCCGCAGCGCGGCAACCCCGCGGGAAGCGGCCGAAGGCGCGGATTTCGTCATGGCCTGTGTCGGCAATGATGACGACCTTCGCGGCGTCGTGCTGGGCGCCGAGGGCGCCTTTGCAGGGATGAAGGAAGGCGCCATCTTCGTCGATCACACCACGGCCTCGGCGGATGTCGCCCGCGAGCTTGCCGCCAAGGGCGCGGAGATGGGACTGGGCTTCGTCGACGCGCCGGTCTCCGGCGGTCAGGCCGGGGCGGAAAACGGCGTGCTGACCGTGATGTGCGGCGGCGATCAGGCGCATTTCGACGCTGCGAAGCCGGCCATCGACTGCTACGCCCGCGCCTGCGAACGGCTGGGCGGCGTCGGCGCCGGCCAGCTGACCAAGATGGTCAACCAGATCTGCATCGCCGGTCTGGTCCAGGGCCTGTCGGAGGCGCTGCACTTCGCCCAGAAAGCCGGTCTCGACGGCCGCGCGGTGATCGACGTGATCTCCAAGGGCGCCGCCCAGTCCTGGCAGATGGAAAACCGCTACGAAACCATGCTGGACGACAAGTTCGATTTCGGCTTCGCCGTCGACTGGATGCGCAAGGACCTGGGCCTCTGCCTGGAGGAAGGCAAAAGGATCGGTGCGAGCCTGCCTGTGGCCGGTCTGGTCGACCAGTTCTACGGCGACGTCCAGTCCATGGGCGGCGGCCGCTGGGATACCTCCAGTCTGATCCGGCGTCTGCGGCAGCTCCAGAAATCCTATGGCTGACAGGAATGCGCCGGGGGAGAAGGAGACCGGCGCTCCGGCCCCTTCGCCTGCGGAAGCCGCGGAACGGGCCGTCCGGGAGGCGCGCGCGCGCCGGTCCATGGGCCCGTGGACCTGGGCCGTGCTGCTTGTCCTCGTGCTCGTCATCTTCACCACACTGCTGGTCCGCTGGCCGGCTTGACCGGCCGAAGCCCGCTCTCTAAGTCCCGCTGAACCCGCCAACCGGAGAAATCCCGCATGTCCGACGCGCCCCGCGCCCTGCCCGAGACCATCGACGCGACCGTCGAGTTGCTGTCCCAGGGCGATTATGTCGCCGACCGCAGTCTGGCGACCGTGGCCTTCCTGTCGCTGCGGATGGGCCGGCCGATCTTCCTGGAAGGCGAGGCCGGCGTCGGCAAGACAGAGATCGCCAAGGTCCTGGCGCACAGCCTGGGCCGGAAGCTGGTCCGGCTCCAGTGCTATGAGGGCCTCGATACGGCTTCGGCTGTCTATGAATGGAACTACGCCCGCCAGATGCTGGAAATCCGCCTGGCCGAGGCAGCGGGTGAAACCGACCGTGAGAAGCTGGCCAGGGGCATCTTCACAGAGGAGTTCCTGATCCGCCGGCCGCTGCTGCAGGCGCTGGAAAGCCACAACGGCGCCGCCCCGGTGCTGCTGATCGACGAACTGGACCGCACCGACGAACCCTTCGAGGCCTATCTGCTGGAAGTCCTGTCGGACTACCAGATCACGATCCCCGAGATCGGCACCATCAAGGCCGCCGAGCCGCCGATCGTCGTCATCACCTCCAACCGCACCCGCGAGATCCACGACGCGCTGAAGCGGCGCTGCCTCTATCACTGGGTCGACTATCCTTCCGCCGAGCGCGAACTCGAAATCCTCGCCCGCAAGGCCCCCGGCGCGCCGGAGCGGCTGACGCGGGAGATCGTCGGCTTCATCCAGGCGCTCAGGAAGATGGACCTGTTCAAGGTTCCGGGCGTGGCCGAAACCATCGACTGGACCAAGGCGCTGAGCGAACTCGATGTCATCGCCCTCGATCCCGAAACGGTGAACAACACCCTCGGCGTGATCCTGAAATACCAGGACGACATCGCGAAGATGCAGGGCAGCGAGGCGGCCAGAATCCTGCGCCAGGTCCAGGCCGAGGCGGCCGCGCTGGGATGAGCCCCGACATGCCGCCCGCCGCCGGTGCCGGCGGCCCGGAGAGGGATGGCGGAAGCACCGGCGGCGGACGCTTCGCCGAGAACATCATGTACTTCGCGCGCGCCCTCAGGGCCGCCGGCCTGCCGGTGGGCCCGGGCCAGATGCTGGACGCGATCCGCGCGGTCGAGATCGCCGGCCTGCGCCGCCGCGACGACTTCTACTGGACCCTGCACGCGATCTTCGTGAAGCGCCGCGACCAGAAGGAGCTGTTCGACCAGGCGTTCCAGATCTTCTGGCGCAATCCGGAACTGCTGGAAAAGATGATGTCGCTGCTGATGCCCGTCGTGCATCCCGACATCGAGGAGACACCGGCGGAGAAGAAGAAGGCGATGCGCCGCGTCGCCGAGGCGCTGGCGCGCGCGCAGGAAGACCAGCCGGTCGGCGAGAAAAAGGAACTCGAAGTCGACATGTCGCTGACCGTCTCCGACGAGGAACGGTTGCAGGCCAAGGACTTCGAGGACATGACGGCTGAGGAGCTGGAGCGGGCGCGCAAGGCGATCCAGCGCATGCGTCTGCCGCTGGCCGACATCAAGACCCGGCGCTTCGCGCCCCAGGCCCATGGCCGCCGTGTCGACATGCGCCGGTCCTTCCGCTCGACGTTGAAGTCAGGCGGCGACATCGTGAAGCTGGAACACCGCGCCCGCGTCCGGCGCCATCCTCCGCTGGTCATCCTCTGCGACATTTCCGGCTCCATGGAGCGTTATTCGCGAATGATGCTGCACTTCATGCATGCGGTGACCAACGACCGGGACCGGGTCCACAGTTTCGTCTTCGGCACCCGGCTGACCAATATCAGCCGCCATCTCAGGCACCGCGACATCGACCTGGCGCTGGAGCGGATCGGCGACCAGGTGCAGGACTGGTCCGGCGGAACGCGTATCGGTGCGACCCTGGCCGAGTTCAACCAGTACTGGTCCAGGCGGGTGCTGGGGCAGGGCGCGGTGGTCCTGCTGATCACCGACGGTCTGGACCGGGATGCCGGCGAGGGGCTGGAGAAGGAGATGGAGCGGCTCCACAAGTCGTGCCGGCGGCTGATCTGGCTGAACCCGCTCCTGCGCTATGACGGCTTCAAGCCAAGGGCGCGCGGCATCCGGGCGATCCTGCCTCATGTTGACGAATTTCTGCCGGTCCACAATCTTCAGAGTCTCGGCGACCTGACGGCCGCCCTGAGCGATCTCGGCCGGCGCCGCAATGCAGGCGCGGGCATCATGGCAGAGGCGGAGGCGGAGGCGCAGACATGAACCAGGAACGCAGCGACATCCTGCAGACGGCGGCGGACTGGCAGGACGCAGGCCGCAAGGTGGCCCTGGCCACGGTGGTCTCGACCTGGGGTTCCGCGCCGCGCCCGGCCGGCAGCCAGCTTGCCGTCTCGGACAGCGGCGACTTCATCGGCTCGGTTTCGGGCGGCTGCGTCGAGGGCGCGGTCGTCGCCGAGGCCCAGCAGATCATGCAGTCGGGTGCGCCGAAGCTGCTGGAGTTCGGCGTGTCCAATGACGAGGCCTGGGAAGTGGGCCTTGCCTGCGGCGGCCGCATCTCCGTCTTCGTGGAGAAGCTGAGCTAGATGGACCGCGACATCCTCAGGGAATTGCTGGCGGACCGCGATGCCAAGCGGTCCGTTGTTCTGGCGACCGTGCTCGAGAGCGGCGCGCAGCGTCTGATCCGGCCGGGCGGAGACGATCCGCTTCAGGCCGAGGCCGAGGCCGCGATCCGCGCCGACAAGCCGGCGACGGTGGAAACCGACGACGGACAGGTCTTCCTCAACGTCTTCAACCCGCCGCTGCGCATGATCATCGTCGGCGCAGTCCACATCGCGCAGTTCCTGGCGCCCATGGCGCAGATGACGGGCTATGCCGTCACCATCATCGACCCCCGCCAGGCCTGGGCGACGCCGGAGCGTTTTCCCGATATCCGCATTGTCGACGAATGGCCCGACGACGCCATGGCCGAGCTGAAGCCCGATCACCGCACAGCGATCGTCACGTTGACCCACGATCCGAAACTGGACGATCCGGCGCTGCAGGCGGCGCTGAGGTCGGAAGCGTTCTATGTCGGTTCGCTGGGCTCCAAACGGACCCATGCCAAGCGCGTGCAGCGCCTGGAGGGCGCCGGCTATTCCAAGGCCGAGATCGGCCGCATCCACGCGCCCGTCGGCCTCGACATCGGCGCCAAGTCGCCGGCGGAGATCGCCGTCTCCGTCATGGCACAGGTGACGGCGGCGCTCCGGGGCGCGGCGTGAGGTTCGGCCGGTTTCCACTTGATGAGGCGGAAGGGGCGCTCCTCGCCCACTCGGTCACGGTGGATGGCCGCCGCCTGAAGAAGGGGCATCGGCTGACCCGACAGGACGTCGACGGTCTGGCGCAGGGCGGCGCTGCCGACATCCTCGCGGCCCGTCTGGAGGACGGTGACGTCGGTGAGGACGAGGCGGCCGGACGCATCGCCGAGGCCGCCTGCGGGGACGGCGCCGCTGTCAACGCGCCGTTCACGGGCCGCTGCAATATCTACGCGGAAGTATCTGGAATCGTTTGCATCGATCCGGAGATCGTTGCGGCGATCAATTCGATCGACGAGTCCATCACCATTGCCACGCTCCGGCCTTTCGACGCCGTTGAGAAGGGGCAGATGCTGGCGACTGTCAAGATCATCCCCTTCGCGGTCGAGGCGCATCTGCTCGCTGCCGCCGCCGAGCGGGCGGCCGGCGCGGTGCGGGTCGCGCCCTTCCGGGCGCGGCGCGTCGGCGTGATCTCGACCCGGCTGCCGGAAACCAAGGCGAGCGTGATCGACAAGGGCGTGGAACTGATGCGCCGGCGTCTCGAACGGACCGGTGGCGAGGTCGCCGAGGCGGTCACCATCGACCATCACGAGGACGCGGTGGCGGAGGCGGTGGCGAAACAGGCGGCGGCCGGTCTCGCGCCCATCGTGATCTTTTCGGCGTCCGCGATCACCGACCGCCGCGACGTGGTGCCGGCGGGGATCGTCGCCGCCGGCGGCGGGATCGACCATTACGGCATGCCGGTCGATCCGGGCAACCTGATGCTGATGGCGCGGATCGGGGATGTGCCGGTGATCGGCGCGCCGGGCTGCGCCCGAAGCCCGAAGGAGAACGGATTCGACTGGGTCATCAACCGCCTGGCCGCCGGTCTTGAAGTCGGGCCGGGCGAGATCATGGCCATGGGGGTCGGCGGTCTGCTGGTCGACACGGGTCAGCGCGGGGCGCCCCGGGAGAAGCGCGCCTCGACCGCGCCGCGCATGCCGAAGGTGGCCGCCATCCTTCTCGCCGCCGGCCAGTCGCGGCGCATGGGGGCGGTGAACAAGCTGCTGGCGACGGTCGCGGGCAAGCCGCTGGTCCGCCACGCCTGGGACGCCATCGCCGCCAGCAAGGCGTCTCCTGTCATCGTTGTGACAGGCCATGAGAGTGAGCGCGTCCGCGAGGCGCTGGGTGACGCGCCCGAGGCCATCTTCGTGGAGAACCCGGACTATGCGGAGGGACTAAGCACCTCGCTGAACGCCGGTCTGCAGGCCGCGCCTGAAGACTGCGAGGCCGTCGTCGTCTGTCTTGGCGACATGCCGCGGGTGACGGAAGGGCTGATCGACCGGCTGATCAGCGCCTACAACCCGGTCGAGGGGCGCGCCATCTGCGTGCCCACACGGGAGGGCAAGCGGGGCAATCCCGTGCTGTTCGACCGGCAGTTCTTCGCAGAAGTGCGGGATATTGCCGGCGACGTGGGCGCGAAACATCTGATCGGCCGGCATGAGGACATGGTCGCCGAGATCGCGGTGGATGACGAGGCCATCTTTCTGGACGTGGACACGCCAGAGGCGCTGGAGAAACTGGCTTGAGCGAACTGGAGCAGACGGAACTGCTGAAGCTGGCGGCGCGGGCCAGCGGGGCCGGGCGGCTGGAGAACCCGGACGGGTCGGCGGAGATCCGCAACCCCTTCTGCGGCGACCGCCTGAAGCTGGACGTGCGCCTGGAGGACGGCAAGGTGGTCGAGATCGGCTATGAAATCCGGGCCTGTCTGGTCTGCCAGGCCTCCGCCTCCATCGTCGGCGAGCGCATGCCGGGCCGGCGTGTCGAGGAGATCGCGAATGTTGCGGCCGAGGTCGAGAGATTTCTGAAGGACGGCGGTGACCCGCCTGAATTCTTTGCGCTTTTCGAACCGATGAAGCCCCATCTCAACCGCCATGTCTGCATCCTGATGCCCTTTCAGGGCGTGGCCGAGGCGGCCGAAGGCGCGGGCTGATTGCACATTCGCCGCGCCCCGGTAGACTTGCCGCCCGAAGGTTCAGCCGGGGGGAGTTTCATGATCAGGGCCGTTTTCTTCGTACTCATCATGGCCGCGAGTGTCGGTCTCGCGCAGGCGCGTGAAGTTTCCATCGGCGCGTTCGAGGGCGTCTGGCGCGGCAGCGCCGTTTCCGAGAGCGATATCAGCACGCATTTCCGCGTCACCGCGCGCGATATGGACGTGGAAATCCGCGGCGAGAGCGGCGGCGGGTTCTCGGTGCGCTGGGCCACGATCCTGCGTCAGAAGGGCATTCCGGACGCCCCGGTCGAAGTGCTGAAGGAGGCCCGGGTCAGCTTCGTGCCCGATCCCGACCGCAAGAAGGTCTGGCGTTCGGCGCGCGGCGGCGATCCGATGAGCGGGGAAGGCTACTACTGGGCCCGGCTGGAGGAGCAGACGCTGACCGTCTACGGCCTGGGGGTGGCGGCGGACGGCACGGCTGAGCTTCAGGTCTACCGCCGCACGCTCACCGATCTCGGCATGGAACTCGAGTTCATCCGTACCGTCGACGGGCAGCCGGTGCGCACGGCCCGCGGCAAGCTGATCAAGTTCGCGAAGTAGCAGCGCCGGGCGGCGCGATTGTGCACCGCACATCTCCTCTTGAAAGTCGAGGAATCGAGAACACCTCAGCTGTTGTGCGGCGCACAAGATCGTAGCCGCAAATGGGGAGGAAGGCTCGTCCTTTAGGAGGTCTTCCATGCTTGCCGATCACGAACTTTACGGAACCGGCAGCCTTGGCCGTGTCACGATGCGGAAAATCACCTCTCTCGAGCGCGATCTCCTGCGCGATCATTTCCTGTCGCTGGATCCGGTTTCGCGGCGCATGCGCTTCTGCAGCATCGTCAAGGATGCCTTCATCGTCCGCTATGTCAGCCGCATCGAATGGCTCAGGAGCACCATCCTCGGCGCCTTCGTCGATGGCAAGCTGCGCGGGGTCGCCGAACTGATTGCCACGCCCGAGGTCTGGTCCGGACGTGCCGAACTGGCGATCTCGGTCCAGCCCGGTTTCCAGAACCGGGGAATTGGCGCATCCCTGCTGGAGCGGATACTCGACATGGCCCGCAACCGCTTCGTAAGCCGCGTCGAGATGATCTGCCTGCTGGAGAACCATCGGATGCAGCGGCTGGCGGGAAAGAACGGCGCAACCCTGAAGACCCGCTTCGGCGCCGTCGAGGGACGTATCACGCCGCCCTGGCCGAGCTATCTGACCTTGATGGAAGAAGCGGCGGCGGAGGGCGAGGCGATGTTCCGCGCATTTATGGACGTGCCGAAATTGTCGGACCGCCGTGACGCTGGTTGAAGCCGTGCCGCCATGCCAGTCTGATGGCATGGTTTCCGAAAAGCATCCGGAGTTCGAATTGCTCGCGGTCGTCGACTTCTCCGCCGCCGCGAGCCCCGGTCCGAAGCGGCCCACGGAGAATCGCTGCTGGGCAGCGCTGGCCGTTCTGGGGCGGCGGCTCGATCCGGTCTACTGCCGCACCCGGCAGGATCTGCTGGAACTGCTGCACGGGGCGCTGGCGGAGGTCGCTGGACCGGCTCTGATCGCCTGGGATTTTCCCTTCGGTTATCCGGTCGGCAGCGGGCTGGGCGGCGGCCGGGCGGCGGCGCAACTGCTCTTCGGGCTGGTCGAGGACGGACCGAAGGACGCCAACAACCGCTTCGACGTGGCGGACCGGCTCAATCGCCGGATCGGCAACCCGCCCGGACCTTTCTGGGGGCGGCCCCGAACGCA
This sequence comes from Minwuia thermotolerans, assembly GCF_002924445.1. Classification (NCBI taxonomy): domain Bacteria; kingdom Pseudomonadati; phylum Pseudomonadota; class Alphaproteobacteria; order Minwuiales; family Minwuiaceae; genus Minwuia; species Minwuia thermotolerans. The sequence continues at coordinate 428,206 of NZ_PIGG01000031.1, read as the reverse complement.
GGCGGCGGAAACGGTGTACGAGACGCGCCCGCCATTCGGCCATCATGGCTTTACGGAGTGGCGCCTGGTAGAGCGCCAGGTTCGGGAGGCCGGACACAAGTCCATTCAGAGTGTCTGGAAGCTCGCCTATGCCGGTTCCGTCGGCAGCCAGGCCCTCATGGGCCTTGCCCTGATCGAACGACTGAACCGCAGCCTCGACCGGTCGAGACGCACACTCTATTGGCCGTTCGAGACGGGCTGGAATGCCGATCTCGATGGCGTGGTGCATGTGGAGTGCTGGCCCACCCTGTTTCCGTTCGAGGACCAGCCTTACGCCATCCGCGACGCGCGGCAGGTGGCAGCGACCCGCGACGGCCTGCTGGGTGCGCAGAACGAGGGATATCTTGTCGACATGCTCGCTGCGCCTGCGTCACTGACGGCGGCAGAACGGGAGGCGGTCATGACCGAGGAGGGCTGGATCCTGGGCTTTCCGTCTCGCTGATCCGCCGTTCGAGCTCGGCGAGGCAGGCCTCCCGGTCGGCTGTGAAGTCCCCCGCGATCCACCAGTTCTCGACAGCCTTCAGTAATTCGCCGACGGCCGGGCCGGCTTCGATGCCGCGCGCTGTTGCGTGGCGTCCGCTGAGGGGGAACCTCGGCGGGCGCCAGTTCCGAGCGGTCTCCGCCGCCTCCGGCGTGACCGCCCCGCCCCGGGCATGCGCCAGTGCAAGTCGGTCCGCTGCGGCTTCTCCGCCGGAATGGTAGACGATCCTGCGGATCGCCGCGGCGTCGGTGCCGGCGTCATCGGGCAGGGGTTCCACAGCGTTCACGACGCGTGCGGCCTCGCGGCGCGAAAGCTTCCACCGTCTCGCCACATCCTCTGCAGCGCCGGCGCCGGCCTTCGGCAGCAACGCCGCCAGCCTGAGTTCCGCGTCGCACGCGCCAGGTAGCGCGTCGGAGACGGAGAGGTCGCGGCATTCGGGCAGCACACGGCCCAGGATGCCGCTTTCCGCCATCCCGTGCAGCGTCTCGGCCGCCCAGGGCCCGGCCAGCAGCCGCTTCGTCTCGTGCCAGACACGCTCGGCCGACAGCTGTTCGAGCCCCTCCGCCAGCGCGGCGCATGCCTCGAGGCCCGGCGGGTCGAGGTCGAGTCCGATCTGGGCGTGAAAGCGGAAGAAGCGCAGGATTCTCAGATAGTCCTCGCGGATGCGGGTCGCCGCATCGCCGACGAAGCACAGCCGGCGCGCGCGCGCATCTCCGAGGCCCCGGCCGGTCGGGTCGTAGAGCTGTCCAGCCTGGTCGGCATAGAGCGCATTGACGGTGAAATCCCGCCGTGCGGCGTCCTCGGCCCAGTCGGTCGTGAACCCGACGACAGCCCGGCGGCCGTCGGTCTCGACGTCGCGACGCAGGGTCGTGACCTCGACGCCCTGACCCTCCAGCGCGGCTGTCACCGTGCCGTGCTCGACGCCGGTGGGCACCGCCTTGATGCCGGCCTGCTGCAGCGCTTCGATCACGCGCTCCGGTACCAGGGTGGTGGCGATGTCGATGTCGCCGGTCGGCCGGCCCAGAACCCAGTCGCGGACGCAGCCGCCGACGTAACGGGCCTCGCCGCCGGCCGCCTCGAGAACCGCCAGCACGCGTCCCGCGGCCCGATTCCGGCGCCAGGGCGGCGGGGCAGGGGGCGTCCCCCGGGTCATTCGGCGGGCCGGGTTTCCGCCGGCTTGATGACGCCGTCCTCATAGCGCGGCGGGATGTATTCACCGCCCGGTTCGCTGCCCATCATGAAGGCGAGCACCGCCATGGTGATCACGCTCAACGCCAGGCCGCTGGCTGTCAGCCAGAGCCAGGGGACCATGGTGAGCCCCTTGTTTTCCCGCCGTTTCGCGATCAGCCAGTAGATGCCATAGAGCACGAAAGGCAGCAGGAACGGCACGACGTGGATGATGAAGCGGCGCATGATCAGCGCTCGTCCGACAGACGCTCGTAGAGGTTCATCAGCATGCCGGCCGTCGCGCCCCAGATGTAGTAGTCGCCATAGGGCATCGCCCACCACCTTCTTGGATTGCCATTGAACCAGCCCGTATGACGATGATGGTTGGCGCTGTCGAGGAGAAAGGCCAGCGGCGTCTCGAAGACCTCGGCGACTTCGTGGGGGTCGGGCGTCGGATCGAAATCCGGGGCCACGATGCCGACGACCGGTGTGACCGAGAAATTGGTGACGGTGCGGTAGACGTCGAGGCGACCGAGGATTTCCACACGGTCGCGCACGATGCCGACCTCCTCCTCGGTTTCCCTCAGCGCCGTGTCCTCCGGCGATTCGTCGTGGGGCTCCATGCGCCCGCCGGGAAAGCTTATCTGGCCGGCATGGGCGCGCAGATGCGCCGTTCGGCGCGTCAGCAGCACCGTCGGTCCGTCCGGACGGTCGACGATCGGAACCAGGACGGCGGCGGGCCTGAGGCTGGTTTCGCCGGGAGGCGAGTCGGGCGTCAGGTCATAGTCGGAATGGCCCCAGGCCGGTTCGGTCGGCCGGAGGATGCGGCTGCGGATGTCGTCGGGTTTCATGGCGTTCAGTCCAGCGGCCTCCCGTCGCTGCGGCCGATGACATGAAAGCGGCCAGCGCTCATCACCCCCTGGACGGCGACGCCGTCGATCTCGCGCTCCTCGGCGATGTCGACCAGGTCGTAGAAGACGCTGCGGGCCAGGAGTCCTTCCAGCCGGTCGCGGACCAGGACGAGGGGGGTCGGTTCGCCGGTCCCGGGGTCCACGGGAACCCTGAGCGGATGAGCCTCGTCCAGCGGCGCCACATCGCCGGTATGGGTGCGGAAGAACAGCGTCTGATCGTCGCCCTCGCCCTCGCGGTACATCTCGCTGACATAGAGGGGCGCGACATCGACTTCGATCGCCAGCCGTTCGGCCGGGGTGACGAGGTAGTGGCGGCCGTCGTCGTCCTTGCGCAGCACCGTCGAGAACAATCTGACCAGCGCCGGCCGCAGGATCGGATCGCCCTCATGGTACCAGGTGCCGTCGGCGGCGATGCGGATATCGATCTCGCCGACATTGGCCGGATCCCAGAGATGCACCGGCGGATAGGATTTCCGCGCTTCCGCGTCCAGGGTTTCCGCCAGCTGGTCGATCCTCAGATGGTTCTTGTCGGGGCTCACGCCATTCACTCTCGGCTTCCTTCCGGCACATCGCCGTAAATTGATCCTGCTCACGGGGAATCGTCTCGCAACCCGCGCCATGCTCAATATAATCATCTTCATGCAAAACGTCAGCGAAGCGGGCGAGGACCTCGCCCAGGAAGTGGAAGCGCTGGGCGAGAAGGCCCACCGCATCCGCGACGCGATCGGAAAGGTCATCTTCGGGCAGCATTCGGTGATCGACGAGACGTTGGTGACCCTGCTGTCGGGCGGTCATGTGCTTTTCATCGGGGTGCCAGGCCTGGCCAAGACCAAGCTGGTGGTGACGCTCGGGGCCGTGCTGTCGCTCGACAGCCGGCGCGTGCAGTTCACGCCCGATGTCATGCCGGCCGATATCCTGGGTTCCGAAGTGCTGGAGGAATCCGACGCAGGTCGGCGCTCCTTCCGCTTCATCCAGGGGCCGGTCTTCTGCCAGTTGCTGATGGCCGACGAAATCAACCGCGCCAGTCCCCGGACCCAGTCCGCGCTGTTGCAGGCCATGCAGGAATACCATGTCTCCGTCGCCGGCGAGCGTCATGAACTGCCCCGGCCGTTCCACGTGCTGGCGACACAGAACCCGCTGGAGCAGGAAGGCACCTATCCGCTGCCTGAGGCGCAGCTCGACCGCTTCTTCATGCAGATCAACGTGCCCTATCCGGATATCGAGGCCGAGCGCCGGATGCTGCTTTCGACGACCGGTGCGGAGGAAGTTTCGCCTGGCGCGGTGATGACCGCGGACGAATTGATGAAGGCGCAGCGGCTGGTCCGCCGCCTGCCGGTCGGCGACAGTGTGGTCGAAGCGATCCTGACGCTGGTGCGGTCCGGCCGGCCCGAGGAGAGCGGCGACGAGGAGATCCGCCGTCATGTGGCCTGGGGACCCGGACCGCGCGCATCGCAGGCGCTGATGCTGGGCGTGCGCGCCCGCGCGTTGCTGGACGGCCGCTACGCGCCGTCCGTGGATGATGTCGCTGCGCTGGCGCCGCCGATCCTGCGGCACCGCATGGCTGTCAATTTCGCCGCGCGTGCCGACGGCGTCACCGTCGAGCAGATCGTCGCGCGGCTCGTGAGCCGGCTCTAGCCGCCGATGGCCCTGGCTCCCCCGCCGGCCCGGATCGATCAGCGACTCAGAAAGCGCGCCGACCGGCTTGCCGGCGCGATGGCGCCGCTGCTGGTCGAGGCAGAACGCGTGGCGCAGACCGTCAGCCAGGGTGTGCACGGCCGCCGGCGGGTCGGCGAAGGTGAGAGTTTCTGGCAGTTCCGTCGCTATCAGCAGGGCGACCCGGCCTCGTGGATCGACTGGCGTCAGTCGGCCAAGCGCGTGCCGACCTATGTGCGCCAGAACGAGTGGGAGGCGGCGCAGGCCGTCTGGCTGTGGCGGGACGGCTCCGAATCCATGGATTTCCGCTCGCATCTGGGACAGACCACGAAACTCAGGCGCGCCACCCTGCTGACGCTGGCGCTGGCCTCGCTGCTGCTGCGCGGCGGCGAGCGCGTGGCCTTTCTCGGCATGGACCGCCCGCCCGGGTCTTCGCGTGCGCTGCTGGAGGATTACGCCCTGGCGATCGAGAAAGGGCTGGTGGAGGACCATTCCAGCCTGCCGCCGTCGGCCAATCTGCCGCGCTATGCCCAGGTGGTGCTGATCGGCGACTTTCTGACGCCCCTGGACGAGGTCTCGGTCTTCCTGCGGCGGTTCTCCGCAGTTGGCGTGGGCGGTCACCTTCTCCAGATAATGGATCCGGCGGAACATCGGCTGCCCTATGACGGTCGGGTGGTGTTCGAAAGCCCGGAAGGCGAGGGCGAAGTGCTGATCGGCCGGACCGAATCGATTCACGAGGAATATGCTGCGCGCGTCGACCGGCGGCAGGCCGATCTGCGCCAGATCGCGCGCAGTGCCGGCTGGACGTTCGACACCCACCACACCGACCAGCCCGCCCAGGCGGCCCTGCTCTCGCTCTATCAGGCGATCTCCGGGGCCAGCCAGTGAACGCCCTGCTCTCCGCTTTTGCTTTCGGGCAGCCCTGGATCCTGCTGGGGCTGCTCTCGCTGCCGGTGATCTGGTGGCTGCTGAGGGCGACGCCGCCGGCGCCGCAGCGGATAAGTTTCCCGCCGGCGCGGCTGATCTTCGAGATGGCCCGCCGTGAGGAGACCCCGGCGCGGACGCCCTGGTGGCTGCTTCTGCTCAGATTGCTGATCGCCGCGTTGATCGTCGCCGGACTGGCCCGGCCCGTCCTCAATCCCGGCGCCGAGTTCGCGTCATCCGGGCCGGTGGTGCTGATCGTCGACGACGGCTGGGCGGCGGCGCAGAGCTGGCGGGCGCGGGTGCAGACCATGGTCGACATCGCCAATCGGGCCCGGCGGCAGGAACGCCCGGTTATTTTGCTCAGGACGACGCCCGATCCGGATGCGGTGGCGCCGCGCGCGGCATTCATGTCGGCCACCGAGGCGCAGGGCATCATCCAGGGCATGGAGCCCAGATCCTGGCGCCCGGATCACGCCGCCGCCGCGGCGGCGCTGGAAGGGCTGTCGCTGGAGGGCGCGGCCAATCTCTACTGGCTGTCCAACGGCCTTGAAGGAGCCGACGCCCGGGCATTGATCGAAGCTGCCCGCCGCATCGGCACCCTCACCGTCATCGAGCGGCCCGCGGGGGAAAGCGTGACGCTCGTGCGCTCGGTCGAGGGCGCGGGGGCGCAGGTGGAGGTGCGGCTGGAGCGCGACATCGATACCACCGCGGAAACAGCGATGGTCCGGATGGCCGCCGAGGACGGTCGCATCCTGATGCGCCGTCCTGTCGCCTTCGAGCCCGGCATGCGCCAGACCTCTTTGACCGAGACGCTGCCGGTGGAGGCGCTGAACCAGATCGCCCGGGTCGAGATCGAAGGCCGCCAGAGCGCAGGGTCCTTGGCGCTGCTCGGCGACGGCCTGAAACGCTACCGCGCCGGTCTGGCGGGCACGCGCGAGCCGGAACGCGCCCAGCCGCTGCTTTCCGATCTCTACTACCTGGAGCGCGCACTAGCGCCCTTCGCCGAGATTCGCGAAGGCGAGATCGCGCGCCTGCTCGACGAGCCGCTGTCGATGCTGGTGCTGGCCGATGTGGGGCAACTGGTGGAACTCGACCGACTGAGGGTGGCGGACTGGATCGAGAAGGGCGGGGTGCTGGTGCGTTTCGCCGGTCCGCGCCTGGCCGAACAGTCCGACGACCTGCTGCCCGTGGCGATCCGCCAGGGCGGGCGCAATCTGCAGGGCGCGATGAGCTGGTCGGAGCCGGCGAAGCTGGCGCCATTCCCCGAAAGCAGCCCCTTCCGCGGCCTGCCGGTCCCCAACGATGTCTCGGTGCGCCGCCAGGTGCTGGCGGAACCGACGGTGGATCTGCCGGAAAAGACCTGGGCGCGGCTGGAGGACGGCACTCCGCTGGTGACAGCGGAGGCCCGGGGCAAGGGCTGGCTGATTCTGGTTCACACGTCGGCCAACACGGCCTGGTCGAATCTTTCGCTGTCGGGGCTGTTCGTCGAGATGCTGCGCCGCATGAGCGCCCTGTCGACGGGTATCGACGTCGAGGCCGAGGACCGGATGCTGGCGCCGCAGACCGTGCTTGACGGCTTCGGGCGCAGCGCCCGCCCGGGTCCGACGGTGCGGCCGCTGAACCAGGCCGCGGTGGCAGAGACCCCCATCGGTCCGCGTCATCCGCCGGGCCTCTACGGGGAGGACGCCGCAGCGCTGGCTTTCAACGTGGGCGACCGGGCGGCGCAGCCGGTGCGCCTGGGTGATCTGCCCGCCGGCGTTCTGCGCGGGGAGATCGGCGGCGATCCGGAGCGCGATCTCGGCCCCTGGCTGCTGGCGCTTGCCCTGGCCCTGCTGCTTGCTGACTTCGTCATCGCGCTCTGGCTGCGCGGCCATCATCGTTTCTCGCGCCGGAGCGCGACGGCCTCGGCGCTGCTCTGCGCCGCGCTGACGGCCGGCCTGGTGCTGGCGCCTGCCACCGGCCATGCGCAACAGGCGGGAGAGGTCGACCGCTCGGTGGTCGAGGACGCGCTGGACATGCGCCTGGCCTATGTCGTCACCGGCGACGACAGGGTGGACCGGATGTCGGCCGCCGGCATGTTCGGGCTGAACGAGATCCTGCGGGCCCGCACCTCGGTGGAGCCCGTGGAGGCGGCGGCCCTGGACATCGAGCGTGACGAACTGATCTTCTATCCAGTGGTCTACTGGCCGATGACCGAGAGCCAGCCGGCACTGAGCGACCGGGCGGTGCAGAAGCTGGACAGCTACCTGCGCACGGGCGGCCTGGTGCTGTTCGATACCCGCGACGACGGCAGTCCGATCGGCCGCGGCAGCGATGCGGGGCCGGGCACCATGCGGCTTCGGCAACTGCTTTCGCGCATCGATGTCGGTCCGCTTAAGAGCGTCGACGAAGACCACGTGCTGGGCCGCTCCTTTTACCTGATGGACGTCTTTCCCGGCCGGTATTCCGGCGGGCGGGTCTGGGTGGAGAATCTCGATTCCTCGGCCAATGACGGCGTCTCGCCGCTGGTGATCGGCGGCGCCGACTGGGCTGCGGCCTGGGCGATGGACGATTCCGGCCGCCCGGTCGCGATGCTGCACGGCGGCGGCGATCAGCGGGAAATGTCATTCCGTTTCGGCGTCAATCTGGTGATGTACGCGCTGACCGGCAACTACAAGGCCGACCAGGTTCACCTGCCGGCCATCCTCGAGAGGCTGGGCCAGTAGATGTTCCTGGATGGCAACCGGCTGGTGTTCGAACCCCTTGTGCCGGAGGCGCTGCTGTTCGTCATGGCCGGGCTCGGCGCGGCGCTGGTGCTGTTCGCGCTGTTCCGGCGCGCGCCCGGCGGGTTGCTGCGACTCGCGCTGATGGGCGCGATCCTGGCCTTCCTGGCGGGACCGACGCTGGTCAAGGAGGAGCGGCGCTATCACGACGACGTCGCCGTGGTGGTGATCGACCGTTCCATCAGTCAGGAGTCCGGCGACCGGACGGCGCAGACCGATCACGCAAGGGCGGCGGTCGAGGACGCGGCCGGCGAACTCGACGGCCTGGAACTGCGCGTTGTCGAGGCCGGCCCGCGCGCCGGGGGGCCGCCGGACGGCACCATGCTTGTGGACGCGGCACGCCGCGCCATGGAGGGCGTACCCGGCGACCGGCTGGCCGGGGTCGTCATGATCACCGACGGCCAGGTCCACGACCTGCCCGAGGAGGGCGACGCCAACCTGTTCGGCGCGCCGCTGCACGTGCTCCTCACCGGCGAGGAAGACGAACTGGACCGGCGCATCGAGATCGCCTCCGCCCCGGCCTTCGCCATCGTCGGCCAACAGGCCACGGCGGCGATCGTGGTGCATGACGGCTCCGGCGCCTCGCAGTTCGCCCGGGTCGCGATCCGCCGCGACGGGGAGCCGCTGGAAACCCGTCTGGCGCCGGTCGGGCGGGAGACCGAGATCGAACTCCCCGTCGGCCATGGCGGGCGCAACATCTTCGAGTTCGTGGTCGAGGCGGGCGAGGGCGAACTGACCCTGGAGAACAACCGCGCCGCGATCGCGGTGAACGGCGTGCGTGACCGGCTCCGCGTGCTGCTGGTCTCGGGCGAACCCTATAACGGCGAACGGACCTGGCGGAACCTGCTGAAGGCCGACCCGGCGGTCGACCTGGTGCATTTCACCATCCTGCGCCCGCCGCAGAAGCAGGATTCGACGCCAATCCACGAACTGGCGCTGATCGCCTTCCCGATCCGTGAACTGTTCGAGGTCAAGATCAACGAATTCGACCTGATCATCTTCGATCGCTTCTGGCGCCGGGGCGTGCTGCATTTCGCCTATCTCAACAACATCGTCCACTATGTCCGCGAAGGCGGGGCGCTGCTCGACGCGGCCGGACCGTCCTTCGCCGGTCCGGCCAGTCTCTACCGCACGCCCCTGTCCAAGGTGCTGCCCGGCGCGCCGACGGGCGAGGTTACCGTGACGGGCTTCCGGCCCGAAGTCTCGGAGATCGGCCTGCGGCATCCGGTGACCGCCGATCTGCGCGGCCCCCTGGGCGATCGCGAATGGGGCCGCTGGTTCCGCCTGGTCGACACGGAGGCGGCCGGGGCCGACGTGCTGATGACCGGGCCGGGTGACAGGCCGCTGCTGGTGCTCGACCGGGTGGGCGAGGGGCGCGTCGCCCAGGTGCTGTCCGACCAGGCCTGGCTGTGGGCCCGCGGCTACGAAGGCGGCGGCCCGCAGGCGGAGATGCTGCGCCGCGTCGCCCACTGGCTGATGAAGGAGCCGGCGCTGGAGGAGGAAAGCGTCACCGCCGAGATCGAGGGCCGGCAACTGACCGTGAAACGCCGCTCCCTGACGCCGGGCCCGAAGACGGTGACCGTGACCGGGCCGGGCGGTCGCGCGCGCCGGCTGCAATTGCAGGAGGGCAACAACGGCCAGAGCTTCGCCCGCATGGATCTGGACGTCGCCGGGCTCTACCGCGTGCGCGACGGCGATCTGCAGTCGGTCGCCGTCCTCGGCAATCTCAATCCGCTGGAATTCGCCGACCTGATCTCGACGCCGGAGAAGCTGTCGCCGCACGTGGCCGCCTCGGGCGGCGCGATGATCCGGCTCGCCGATACCCCGGAGCCGTCCCTGCGCCGCGTCGGACCGGGCGATCGGGCCGCCGGCCGCGGCTGGTACGGACTGGTCGAGAACGAGGCATATGACGTGACCGGAATCAGCCGCGCCCCCGCCGTGCCGCCCTGGGTGCTGGTCATCCTGATGCTGGGCCTCGCACTGTTCGCCTGGCGGCGCGAGAGCCGCTGAGCACACCGGGAGAGGGGATAGCATGGACGTGACAATTCTCGGCAGCGGCTCGCCGATGCCGCATCCGGATCGCGCCGGCCCGGCGACGCTGGTGCGTGCCTGCGACAGGAATTTCCTGTTCGATTGCGGCCGCGGCGTGTTGATGCGGACCGCGGCCGTCGACGTGGGCGCGGCGGCGCTTGCCGGGCTGTTCATTACCCACATGCACAGCGATCATACGACCGACTTCAACGACGTGATCACGACGCGCTGGATCATGAGCCCCTCCCCGAACCCGCTCGCCGTGTACGGTCCGGCCGGATTGGCCGCTTTCGCCCGCGCGACGCTGGCGGCGCTGGAGACGGATATCGGCTACCGCATCGCCCATCACGACGACCTGACCGATCCGCCACGGCTCGATGTTCACGAGCTTGAAGCGGGGCTCGCGCTCGACACCGATGGAGTCCGCATCACCTGCGCGCCCACCGATCACAGCCCGGTCCATCCCACCCTGGGCTACCGCATCGAGGCGGAGGGCCTCGTCGTCGCCATCGCCGGCGACACGGTGCCGTGCGCTGGACTGGACGAGATCTGCCAGGACGCGGACATCTACGTCCAGACCGCGATCCGCCGCGACGTGGTCGAACGTGCGCGGATGCAGCGGATGCGTGATGTTCTGGATTATCACTCCGATGTCCGCCAGGCCGGCGAAACTGCCCGGCGCTGCGGTGTGAAGACACTGGTGCTGAACCATCTCGTGCCGCCACCGTCGCCGGAGCAGGAAGCCGACTGGAAGACCATCGCCGCCGAGGTCTTCGACGGCGAGATTCTCCTTGCCCGGGATCTGATGCGGATCGGAAGCTGAGCCGCCGCCGGTACTACTCTCCGCCGTCGGGCCCGTAGAAGATCACCCAGGTGGCGAAGTCGTCCGAGAAATCCTCGAAGCGATGCTCGGCGCCGGCGGGGGCGAAAAGGGCGTCGCCGGGTCCGAACGGCACGCGCTCGCCATTCATGAAGAACGTGCCCGAGCCGCTGGCGACGATGTAGATCTCGTCCTGGTCGTGCGGCGTCTGCGGGTCGCGGCCCTTCGGCGCGTAGTAGCGGAGCGTCATGGAGCCGTGCTCCATGAGCAGCGGTGACGCGCGCCCCGCCGGAATGGGCGCGACCTTCGCTTCCTCGATCGTGGCTCGGATCTTCATGGCTCGTTCCTAGCCGGCGGTGGCGTTGGCCATGACGCCGCCGTCGATGACGAAGGTCTGGCCCGTGGTCCAGGATCCGGCGGGCGCGGCGAGGTAGACCGCGATGCCGGCGATGTCCTCGGGCTCGCCGAGACGGTTGAGCGGCGTGCCCTTGATCCGCCGCGAGGCCCGGTCCTCGTCCGACCACAGCGCCTTCGCGAAGTCGGTCTTCACCAGCCCCGGCGCGATGCAGTTGAAGCGGATGTTGTCCTTGCTGAACTCGGACGCGAGGTTGCGCACCAGCTGCATGTCGGCGGCCTTCGAGATCGCGTAGGCGCCCAGCGCCGCGCTGCCCTTCAGGCCGCCGATGGAGGAGACGACGATGAAGGCGCCGTCCTTGCGGGCCTGCATCTCCGGCACGACCATCTGCGCCAGCCAGAGGTTCGACTGCACGTTGCAGGTCATGATCTTGTCGAAGGCGTCGTCGGGAATGTCGAGGTTGGAGCCCATGAAGGGGTTCACCGCGGCATTGCAGATCATGATGTCGATCTGCCCGTAGGCGGCCTTCGACTGCTCGACCAGCTTGCCCAGGTCTTCGCGGTGGGTGATGTTGCAGGCGATGGCCGTCGCCTCGCCGCCATCGGCCGTGATCTCGTCGACCACGGCCTGGCAGGCGTCCAGCTTGCGGCTGGCGACGACGACTTTGGCCCCGTGGGCGGCCAGGGCCTGGCAGATCGCCTTGCCGATGCCCCTGGAGCCGCCGGTGACGACCGCGGTCTTGCCGCTCAGGTCGAAGAGGTGCCGCATCGCGTCAGCGTCCCGGCATGGCCGGGCGCTTGGTGCAGCGGTTCAGCCAGTCCGGAATGTTCGGATATGCCGACATGTCGAACTTGGACAGCTTCGCCCAGAGCAGCACGCCGGCGACGTTCAGATCCGCCACGGTGAACTCATTGCCCACCAGGTAGTCGTGATCCGCCAGGTGGTTGTTGAGCACGGTCAGCGGCCATTCGAGGTCCTTCTTCGACTGCTCGACCACCTTCGGGTCGCGCTGGTCCTCGGGCAGCATCGCGGCGTGGAACAGATAGTTCAGGATCGGCTTCTCGACGTCGGTCATGACCCAGAAGCTCCATTCCAGAACCCGGGCCTCGCCCTGCAGATCCTTCGGGATCAGCTTGCCGTGCTTCTTGGCCAGATAGATGTTGATGGCGCAGCTCTCGCCCAGGGCGAAGTCGCCGTCCTCGATCGCCGGGACATGGCCGGCGCGGTTGATCGAGAGATATTCCGGCTTGCGCGTGACGCCGGAGCGGAAATCCATCGTGTCCTGCTCGTAATCGAGGCCCAGCTCGTTGGCCATCCAGACCGTGCGCAGGGCGCGGGACTGGTTCGGTCCGTGGATCTTCAGCTTGCTCACCGTGTTTCCTCCCCATCGGTCAGGCTTGCGACGGGCGGCATTTGATCCGCCTTCGGCACGGCAGTCAATCGCCGCCGCCTGCGCAGATCCGCCCACTGCATCAGGGCGATGGAACCCAGCACCAGCAGGCCGCCCAGCGCCTGCAACAGGCCCAGCAACTCGCCGAACAGCGCCCACGCCTCGACGATGGAGGTCACCGGCTGGATATTGGTGAACATGCCCGCCTTGAGCGCGCCGATCCGGCTGATGGCGTAGAGATACATCGGCATGGCCGAGCCCTGCAGCAGGGCGACGCCGAACAGTCCGCCCCAGCCGCCCGGCGTTTCGGGCAGGCGGACCTCCGCGAGGGTCAGTCCGATCAGGGCCATCACGACCAGCGACACCCAGCCGAAATGGAATGTCATGACGAAGACGTTGACCCGTCCGAAATGCCGCGCGACGAGGACGGCGTTGATGGCGGTCGCCACGGCCGCCACCAGCGAGAAGGCGACGCCCCGCCAGTCCGCGTCGCCGGCCGAGGCGCCCAGCATCATCGCCAGGCCGACGAAGGCCAGGACGATGCAGAACAGCTTGAGCGGGCTCGACGGTTCGATGCGGAGGACGGTGACGATCACCGCGATGAGGATGGGGAAGGTGAAGAACAGCAACGCCGCCAGACCGACGGAGATGAACTCGACCGCCCCGATATTGCCGTAGGTCATGGCGGTCATCAGGACGCCGTTCAGCAGCGCCAGAGGGAACAGGCCGGGCGGCAGGCGGAAGGTGCGCCGGGTCACCAGCAGGCCGATGGCGATGGCCGTGATCATCATCGAGGTGCGCGTGGCCGCCACCACGATGCCGCTTGCGCCGCCGTCATAGGCGAAGCGCGCCACGGCCACGGCGCTGCCCAGGAACACGCCTGCCAGCAGCGCCAGCAGGAGACCGGCGATCTGAGTCCTGTCCGCTTCCACGATTCCTCCCCGGCCGTCAGGGTGGCGCGACCGCGGGCGGCGGCGCAACCGCTATCGGCGGGAGGGTGGGCCGTGGATTTCGGCGGTGGGCGACGGCCCGGGGCATTTCCTCTACCGTCCGGCCGGTGACGCGGGTGTAGAATCGCGTCATGGCCGTCATGCCGGCGGCCGCCGGTTGGTTCCAGATCAGGTCGCCGCGTTCGCTCATGATGCTCTCCCGGTGCACAGGTCATTTCAGGCCAATGAAAGCTGGCGGAAGACCGGCGCCGTCCGGGCGTGCGGCGTCATGAGGGTCGTGGCCTGGAACTGCGCCATGGCGCTCGATCGGAAATGGCCGGCGCTGGACGCACTGGCGCCCGATATCGCCGTCATCAGCGAATGCGCCCGTCCCGAACGCCTGCGCGCCGCCGGCATGGACCTGCCGCCCCGCCGCATTGCCTGGACGGGGCCGAACGAGGTCAAGGGCCTGGCCGTGATCGCCCGGCCGCCGTTCCGCGTACGCCGTCTGCCCGTGCACGATCCGGCTTTGCCGCACGTCATGCCGGTGGAGGTCCGGGGCGCCGGGCTCCGCTTCACCGTGCTTGCCGTCTGGGCCCAGAACGCGTCCGGGGGTTTCCGGCGCCGGGCCGAGCCGGGCCCCTTCAACCGCGCGCTGGACCGCTATGGCTGGCTGGCGGGGCAGGGGCCGCTGATCGCGGCCGGCGACTTCAACAACCACGAACGCTGGGACCGGCCGGGCCACGCCATCAACTTCGCCGAGAACGTCGCGCGCTGCCGCCGCCTGGGCCTGGTCAGCGCTTACCATCTCGCCCGCGGCGAGCCCTTCGGCGCCGAGAGCGAGCCGACGCACTACTGGCGCGACCGGCGCGAGGACGGACCGGTCTATCACATCGACTATCTGTTCTTCAGCGCCCGCTGGCAGCCGCGGCTGCGCCGTTTCGGCATCGGGCCGTTCGCCGATTTCTGCGCGGCCGGGCTCTCCGATCACGCGCCGCTGGCGGCGGATTTCGACCTCGGCCGGGGCGCCCGGTCGGCCGCGAAACCGGTGCCGTCTTGGCTATTGCCAGTGCGCCGGCGATCCGCTAGAAACCCGTCTCCGCTGAACGGGGCCACGGGCGCCGTCTGAGAGTGTGGGCGCATAGCTCAGTTGGTAGAGCAGCTGACTCTTAATCAGCGGGCCGTAGGTTCGAGTCCTACTGCGCCCACCAATTCTCCCGATGATTCCGGCAGGTTCTGGGCCGTGGTCAGGCCGCGGTGGCGCCGCGGCGCAGGCCGGCCAGCAGATTCCACAGGTCGCTGACCGCGACCGGCTTGGACAGGCGGGGCGCCTCGCGCAGGGCGGGGTCGCCGGCGGGACTGGCGCTGTAGCCGCTGACCACCGCGTAGGGGATGCCGCGGCGGCGGAGCTCCTCCGCCACGGGCGCCACGCTGGCCTCTCCCAGAACCTCGTCCAGCAGGGCGGCCTCCGGACGGTCCCGCTCGGTCGCCTCGACGGCGTTCTCGACGGTGGCCACGGGGCCGACGACCGTGCAGCCGAAACCCTCCAGCATGTTGCGCAGGTCGAGCGCGATCAGGGCCTCGTCCTCGACCACCAGCACCCGCCATCCGTTCAGCATCGCTTCGGTGTCCCGCTTGCCTTCGTCCGCCATCCGGGGCCTTCCTGCGGTCACGCGCGCTGCAGCGTGAATTCGCACAGCAGCCCGTCGGACCCGCGTCCTACATGTAGGGAGCCGCCCAGGTCGTATTCAACCAGTTGCGCGATCAGCCCGTCGTCGAAGGCGCGGCTGCGCTCCAGGGCGCTGGTGGGGCCGCCGACCTCCTGCCAGGTCACGCGGATGACGTCGTCGTCCTCCAGGATCCAGTGCAGTTCGACGTGCCCGTGGCCGTCCTCGTGCAGGGCGCCGTCCCGGGCGGCGGAGGCGATGAATTCGTGCAGCACCATCATCAGCGATACCGCCTTCTTCGGCGCGATATCGACATTCGGTCCCTTCGGATGCAGGCGCGCCGCATCGGTCTCGGCGGCGGCCTGACGGACAACGTCCATCATGCCGGCGGGGGTCGTGCTGCGGTCCAGCAGCAGTTCGTGGCCCCGCGCCAGGGCGGCCAGCCGACCCTCGAACTCTTCCCAGAAATCCTGCAGCGTGTCGCTGCGCGCCTTGGTCTGCAGCGCCAGACCCTGGACCACCCCCATCCAGTTGCGGAGCCGGTGGTCGAGCTCCTCCATCAGCAGGCGCTGATGGGTCTCGGCGCGCTGCTGCTCGGTGACGTCGACCACGCCGAGAAGGATCAGATCCACGCTGTCCAGCCGCCGGCCGTTCAGCAGCATGATGCGCTGTCCGATGGATTCGAACCGGTGCTCGACCAGGTGGTTCTCGAAACGGCTTTCGCGCGACAGGGTTTCGCTCAGCAACTGCCGCAGTTCGGGGATGTTCCACTGGCCGTTGCCCAGATCGTAGATCAGCCGCCCGGCTGTCTGCTCCGGCGCCACCTGGAAGGTTTCGTAGAACGCGGCGTTGGCGGATTGCACCCGCAGGTCCGAATCCAGCACCAGCAGGGGCCCCGGCATCGTCTCGACGATGCTCTCCGCGTACTGCCGCGCGGCCTGGACCTCGGTGATGTCGCTGAAGCTGGCGACGACGCCGTCGATGCGGTCGTCGCCGGTGCGGTAGGGCGAGATGCGGCGCTGGTACCAGCGTCCGTCAGGCCCCGGGATTTCCCTTTCCCGCCGGGTCAGGTCCCGCAGCACCGCGCGGCAATCCGCTTCGAATCCGGGGTCGTCGAAATGCTGGACCAGCTCGGTTATCACCCGGCCCTGATCCGAGGACCGGACGACGAACAGCGCTTCCATGCCGGGGGAGAACCAGCGGACAGCGAGTCCGGTATCGAGAAACAGCGTCTGCACGTCGGTGCTGTTCAACAGGTTGTCGAGATCGCTGGTGCGTTCCCGCAGGGCCTCGACCTTGGAGCGAAGCTGGTTGTTGACCGCGTTGAGCTCCTCGTTGAGCGACTGCAGTTCCTCCTTGGAGGTTTCGAGCTCCTCGTTGGTGGCCCGAAGCTCCTCGTTCATCGACATGATTTCTTCGTTGTAGGACTTCAGGTCCTCCTGGGCCCGGCCCGCCTCGGCGGAGCAGGCGTCCAGTTCCCGCTGCAGCAGCCGGATCTCCTCCTCCAGTTCCCGTTCGCGGGTATCCGAACGCGCCGTTTCCGCGCCGGTGGCCGCCCTGGCCTCCGGTCTTTCGACGAAACTCACCAGCCAGCGGTTCTCGGCGCCCCGGGCGGTCAGCGGCGCCACTTCGATATGGATCGGCATCGTGCCGGCGGGCGTCGAGGCCTGGGCCGGCTCGACATGGACGGCGCCGCTTGCCCGGGCCTGCTCGACGGCGCTGCGCAGCCGCGTCGACATGCCGTCGCGCAGCAGCAGCAGCAGGTTGCGGCTGGGCTCGCCCGCCTGCGGCTTGAGATAGCGTTCGACGCCGCCGTGGAAGTAGAGCACCTCATAGTCCTGATCGATCAGCACCGACGGCGGCGCGTGGCGGTCGGCGAGCGCCTTCAGCGTCAGCTCCGTCGCGCGCGGCGCTGCGCCCGGCCGGGTTCTGGCGGCGGGCGTGGCACTGCTGCCGCCGCCCTGATCTCCGGCCACGGGAAACGGCACGGCGCTGGCGTGCGCGGGTTCGGTCCGCGCGTAGAGCCGCGAGTCCGTGTCGATCGCCTCGAACAGGCCGGTCTCGCCGGAAATGGATTCGACGTTGCCCAGGAAGAGGTATCCGCCGGGGCGCAGCGAGAAATGGAACAGGCGGATGAGCCGGCGCTGGAACTCGGGGCGCAGATAGATCAGCACGTTGCGGCAGACCACCAGGTCCATCCTGGCGAAGGGCGGATCCTGCAACAGGTTCTGGGCCGCGAAGACCACGCTTTCGCGCAGTTCCGGGCGCACCCGCACGGTGTCGCCCTCGCGTTGGAAATACCTGTGCTGGCGCTTCTCGCTCAACGCCTGTACGGCGGCGGCCGGGTAGACGCCCTGGCGCGCGCGCGCCACCGCGGCCTCGGAGATGTCGGTGGCGAAGACTTCGACCCGGCCATGGCGGCGCTGCGCCTCCATTTCCTCGCGCAGCAGGATCGCCAGCGTATAGGCTTCCTCGCCCGAGGCGCAGCCGGCCACCCAGGCGCGCACCACGTCGCCCTGTTCGGACTGAACGATCGGGCGGATCGCCCGTTCCAGCAGCATGTCCCAGGCCGGGGGATCGCGGAAGAAGCCCGTCACCGAGATCAGCAGGTCGTTGGCCAGCGCACGGACCTCCTCCGGATCGCCGTCGAGCCGGGCCACGTAGTCCTCGAACGCGCCGCCGCTCAACTGCAGCCGTCGTTCGATGCGCCGTTGCAGGGTCCCGTTCTTGTAGGGCGTGAAATCCAGCCCGGTTTCCGACCGGATGGCGTTGATGACCGCGCCCAGCCGCCGTTGGCCGTCGGACGAAAGGTCGTCGGAATTGTCGCCGGCCGCATCGTGGTCGCGCAGGGCGATATCGTCCCGGCCCCCGTGGCCGTTGGCGGCGTAGCGGACGATCAGGCCGGCCATCTCCGCCGGGGCGCGGATCGCGTCGACCAGACCGGTCTGGATCGCGTTCTGCGGCATCTCCGGGAACTCGGCCGACTCCGGGGTCTGCGCCAGCACGAGTCCGTTGTGCTCGCGCACTGCGGCGAGGCCAGCCGAGCCGTTGGCGCCGGTGCCGGACAGGACCGCGGCGATGGTCCGCGCGCCCACGTCCTGCGCCAGGGCGGTGAAGATGTCGTCCACCGGATGGTGCGCCGCGCCGGCGGCCCGGTCCTTCGGCAGCAGGCGGCCGTCGCGCACGTCCAGGGTCTGTCCGGGCAGCAGGACATGGACATGCCCGGCCCGGATCGCCGTTTCCCCGGTGATCGACCGCACCGGCAGCCGCGTCGCCGACTGCAGGATTTCCGCCATCATGCTTTCGTGGTCGGGCGAGAGATGGGGGATGACCAGAAAGGCGATATCCGCCGTCCCGTCTTCGCCGATCTTCTCGTCGAGCGCCCTGAAAAACGCCTGATAGGCCGCAAGGGCCCCCGCGGAACCGCCAAGGGCGACCACAGCGAAACTGTCGCCTGTCTTTTCGTTCATCTCCCTGCCCGGATCGCGACGCCGCAGCGTCGGGACGCGGAGGCGTGAATCGTGATGGGACCGTCGAGCTTGCGCGCGGTAATCCCGCTCCGACCATTATTTCTTTTCCGGAACACCTTCGCGCTTCTGGACCTTCAAGGCAAGGTCGGGCCGGCGGAGCCGCATCGAGGGCTCCCGTCATCCGGCCTGTTCCGGTGGTCCGTCGCCGCCGCTTTCGGCCAGTTCGCGGTCGACGCGGCGGCTGGTGGCGCCCGGGGCGCCGCTCCAGGGCGCGATCAGCCTGTAGAGGCCGGGCACGATCAGCAGCGTGATCAGTGTCGCCCCTGCGACGCCCGCCATCACGGTGATGCCGATGACAGATCGGCTCTCGGCGCCCGGGCCGGTCGCCAGCGCCAGCGGGAGGGCGCCGAACAGCGTCGCGATCGAGGTCATCACCACCGGGCGGAAGCGCGTGCGCGCGGCGTCCAGGGTCGCGGTCTCCAAGTCATCGCCGTCCTTGCGGCGGCGGTTGGCGAAGTCGACGACGAGGATAGCGTTCTTGGCCAGCAGGCCGATGGCGAGCAGCAAGCCGATCTGGCTGAAGATGTTGAGGCTGAAGCCGCCGGCCCAGAGCGCCGCCAGCGCCGCGGTCAGCGCCAGCGGCACCGCCAGCATGACGGTCAGCGGATAGTGGAAGCCCGAGAACAGGGCCGCCAGCACCAGATAGACCACCACCAGCGCCATGGCGAAGACGGCCATGACCCCGGCGCTGGATTCGGCGAAGTCGCGCGAAAGCCCGAGATAGGCGGTGCCGGCTTCGGGCGGCAGCCGCTCGGCGGCAATCCGGTCGAGTTCCGCCAGGATGCGCGCCAGATCGGCGCCTTCGGCCGGGACGGCGGAGAGGACGACCGAGGGCCGCCGGTCGATCCGCCGGTAGCTGGTGGCGCTGCCGATGGTTTCGGTCGCGATCACGGCGGCGAGCGGCACCATTTCGCCTTCGGCGTTGCGGACCTGCAGGGCGCCGATGTCGCCGCGGTTCCTCCGGTCGGCGTCCCGTCCGCGGACCATGACCTGATAGGTTTCGCCGTCGCGGTAGAATTCGGTGATGTCGTCGCCGCCCAGAAAGATGCGCAGCGCCTCGCCGATGCGGGCTGCCGAAAGCCCCAGGTCCGCGGCCAGCCGGCGGTCCACGGCGAGCGCGATCTCGGGGCTGCGGCGGCTGAACTCGACCTCCAGATTCCGGACCAGTCCGCTTTCGCGGGCGTTCGCGGCCACCATCCGCGCCCAGCGATAGGCTTCCGCGTAGCCGGGGCCCTGGATGACGAACTGGATCGGCTTGCCGAAGCCTTCCGGCGTCAGGGACGCGGGGCTGATCGGCACGGCCTCGGCGTCGGGCAGCGCCAGGATCGGGCCGGTGACCTCGGCAACCAGGTTCTGCTGGCTGATGTCGCGTTCGCCCCAGGGTTTCAGCTTGGCGATGATGAAGGCTTCGGTGACCTGCGCCGGGCCCTGATTGCCCGTGCCGACGATGGAGATGGTGTCGGCGATCGGGCCGTCCGCGCCCATGTGCGGCTGCAGGATGGCAGCGATCTTCGCCACGGCATCCTTCGTCTCGGCCAGGGTGGCCCCCTCGGGTGCGGAGACCGGGATGAGGAAGGCGCCGCGGTCCTCCGTCGGCGCCAGCTTGCCGGGCAGGCTGGTGAAGAGCAGGTAGCCCGACGCGCCCAGCACGACCGCGATAAGGGCCACCAGCCACGGCGCCGCGAGCAGACGCCGGGCGAGGCCGGCATAGCCCTTCTCCGCCCGGGCCAGCGCGCCGGTGAACAGCCGCGTCACCGGGTTGCCGCCATTGCCGCGGCTGCCGGCCTGCACCGTGCGCGAGGCGAGCATGGCGCCCAGCGTCAGCGCCAGGAAGGAGGAGAACACGACCGCCGCCGTCAAGGTGATGGCGAATTCGGTGAACAGCCGCCCGACAAAGCCGGTCAGCGCCGCGATGGGCAGCAGCACGGCGGCGAGCACGGTGGTTGTCGCGACGACGGCCATGAAGACTTCGCTCGCGCCCCGGACGCCCGCGGCCAGGGCGGGCTCGCCCTCTTCGCGTTTCCGCGTGACGTTCTCCAGCACCACGATGGCGTCGTCGACGACCAGGCCGATGGCCAGCACCAGCGCCAGCAGGGTCAGGGTGTTGATGGTGAAGCCGGCGGCGTACATCACCGCGAAGGCGCCGATGGCGGAAACCGGGATGGTCGAGGCCGGCACCAGCGTGCCGCGCAGGGAACCCAGGGCGAGATAGACCACGGCGATCACCAGAGCGATGGTGATCAGCAGGGTTTTCACCACCTCGCGGATCGATCCCTCGATGAAGGCGGACTGGTCGTAGGAGACCGCGAGGTCGATGTCGGCGGGGATCTGCGGCTCCAGCGCGTCCAGCTCTGCCCGCACCCGTTCGGCGACGGCCAGCGTGTTGGAGCCCGACTGGCGCACCACCCCCAGGCCCACGGCGGGTTCGCCGGAGCGGAAGACGGCAGAGCGGTCGTCCTCGGCCCCCAGCTCGACCGCCGCGACGTCGCCCAGGCGTACTGTGCCGTCCGGGTTTGCGCGCAGCACGAGATCCCGGAAGGCTTCCCGGTCCGGCAACTGGGTGTCGACGCGGACGGTGAACTCGCGGCTTTCGGCCTCGATGCGGCCGGCGGGCGCTTCCAGGTTCTCCCGGCGCAGCGCGGTGGCGACGTCGCTCACCGTGACGCCGCGGGCGGCCATCCGCTCGCGGTCCAGCCAGACGCGCATGGCGTAGCGCCGCTCGCCGCCGACGATCACCTGGCTGACGCCGCGCAGAATCGACAGGCGGTCGACAAGATTGCGGATGGCGAAGTCGGTGAGGGCGCGGCGGTCGCGTTCCGACGAGGTCAGGGTCAGCCACATCATGGCGTCGGCCTGGGCGCTGGCCTTGCGGATGATGGCTTCCTCCGCCTCGTCGGGCAGTTCGCCGCGCACCGCAGAGACCCTGTCGCGCACGTCCGCGGCGGCGGCGTCGAGATCGCGGTAGAGTTCGAAGGCGATCGTGATCTGGGCGAACCCTGCGCGCGAGGTGGAATCGATCAGGTCCACGCCGTCGATGCCGTTGAGATTGTCCTCGACGACCTGGGTGACGTCGCGCTCGACCACCTCCGCCGATGCGCCCGGATAGACGATGGAAACCGATACCTGGGGCGGATCGATATCGGGATATTCCCGGACCGGCAGGCGCAGCGCCGCGGTGACCCCCAGGACCAGGATCAGCAGCGCCGCAACCACCGCGAGCACGGGTCGGCGGACGGCCCGTTCGGACAGGGTCATCGCCGCGCCTCCTCCCCGGCGGGCCGGATGGCGGCCCCGTCCTCGATCTTCTGCAGGCCCTCGGCGACCACCCGGTCGCCTTCGTCCAGTCCCTCGCGGATCTCGATCCTTCGGCCGGTCAGGACACCGGTCTTCACCAGCGTCCGGCGCGCCTTCAGACCCGCGTCCGTTTCCTCGGCGCGGAAGACGAAGCTTTCGAAACCCCGCCGTTCGACGGCCTTGTGCGGCACGAAGACCGCCTCGGGGCAGCGCCCGGTAACCGCCGCGACGGTGATGAAGGCGCCGGGCGTCAGGTCGCAGCCGTCGGGCAGCGCGGCCTCGAAACGGCGCGTGCGGCTGGTCGGGTCGCCGAGCGGCGACACGGTGAGAAGCCGCGCCTGCCGGCAGCCCTCGGGGCCCGAGACGAGGCGCAGAGCGCCGATCCCGGCGGCCTGTTCGGCGACCTCCAGCGGCAGGTCGAAGCGCAGGCGCAGGTCGTCGGTCGTCTTCAGTCTGACGATCTCCTGGCCCGGGCTCAGATAAGCCCCCTCATCGACGGCGACGAAGCCCACCTCGCCGGCGAAGGGCGCGCGGACCCTGCGGTCCTCCAGCCGGGCCTGGGCCGCTTCGAGCTCGGCGCGCGCCGTCGAACGGGCCGCCCGGTCGGTTTCCAGCCGCGCTTCGGTCGCGACTCCTTTCTCGAACAGGAACTGCGAGCGCCCGAGCGCCGCTTCCGCCTCGGCCAGGGCGGCGCGCGCGGCGTTCACGGCGGCCTGTTCGGAGGCATCGTCGAAGCGGATGACGGGCGCGCCCTTCTCGAGACGCTGGCCATCCTCCACCAACACCGTTTCGACGCGCCCGGCGACCTCGGAGGTGATCTCGACGGCTTCGGCGGCGGTTACTTCCGCGCTGGTTTCGAAGCGGTCGAGGGCGGTCGCCAGTTCCACCGGAGCGAGACGGACCGCGACGGCGGACCGGTCTCTCTCGCCGCCGCCATCCTCAGTCTCGGCGCCGAGGACGGCGGCAACCTCCTGCGGCAGCCAGGACCGGACCGTGTCCCAGTAGACGAAGCACGCGGCCACGGCGGCGAGAACGAGCGCCGCCGCGGCTGCGGCCACAATCCTCTTCATGTGCGGACGAGTCCTTTCCTGGCCGTTGGCGGCGGCTGTTCAGGGCAGGTAGTCGGCCTCCCGGTCCCAGAATCGCAGCGCCCGGCATTTCTCGATGAAGGCGCGGGCGTCGCCGGCGTCGGCGACCTTCATGCAGCCGCTGTCCAGCTCGGGTCCGATCGCCGCTTCGAGCACGGGGCGGGCCTGCTCGCCATAGGCGATGAACTTGGCGTGGGCGAAGGCGTCGCTGACGAAGTCGACTGTTGGCTTGTCCTGCTTCACCTGTTCGGCGGTGTTGGACGGCATGACCAGCGCGACGGCGTCGAAGACCACTGACGGTCCGCCGTCGATCTTCTCGTCCGCCGCCAGCGCCGTGCCGTCGGAGAGTTTCGCGCCCGAAATGTGCGGCGCGACGATGGCGACCTTCGTCCCCTCAGCCTCGGCCGCGGAGCGGATTGCGGCAACGAGTTCCGCGTCGGCGCCGTCGGAGACGTAGAGGCCGAGCCGGCGACCGGCGAAGCTGGCCGGGCCGTTCTTCAGAATCGACAGCGCGTCGGAGGGCGGCAGGTCCGTGACCGGCTCCCGGGCCGGCTTGATCTTCTCGGGCAGGCCGTCCATGCCCAGGCCGGCGGCGACCTGTTTCGCCAGGGCGTCGTCGATGTTCTGGAGATGCCCGACCATGCGTTCGCGGATGTCGCCGCGGTCGCACTTGGAGAGTTCGAAGGTCAGGGCGTCGGCGATGTGGCGCTGCTCGACCGCAGTCTGGCTGACGTAGAACTGCCGCGCCTGGCTGTAATAGTCGGCGAAGGTCTCGGAGCGGACGCGCGCCTTCG
Source organism: Minwuia thermotolerans (assembly GCF_002924445.1). Taxonomy (NCBI): domain Bacteria; kingdom Pseudomonadati; phylum Pseudomonadota; class Alphaproteobacteria; order Minwuiales; family Minwuiaceae; genus Minwuia; species Minwuia thermotolerans. The sequence continues at coordinate 404,371 of NZ_PIGG01000031.1, read as the reverse complement.
GGCCGCCCACATTCTCCGGATAGCTCTCGAAACCCTTGTTCGGATTTTCCCGCGGCCCGCTCTCCTCGTCCCAGCTGTTGGGTTCGTAGTTGGCGCGGCCGGTGGGGTTGCGCATCGCCATGTGGCCGTCCTGCTGGTAGTGGCGGACCGGGCATTTCGGCGCGTTGATCGGCAGGTGGGTGAAATTGGTGCTGCCCAGCCGCTTCAACTGGGTGTCGAGATAGGAGAAGTTGCGGCCCTGCAGCAGGGGATCGTTGGTGAAGTCGATGCCGGGGACAATGTTCTGGGTGCAGAAGGCGACCTGCTCCGTCTCGGCGAAGAAATTCTCGACATTGTTGTCGAGCACCAGCCGTCCGATGGTGCGGACCGGCACCTGCTCCTCGGGGATGATCTTCGTCGAATCGAGAACGTCGAACTCGAAGCGTTCGGCGAAATCCTCGTCGAAGACCTGGACGCCAAGCTCCCACTCGGGATAGTCGCCGGCGTCGATCGAATCCCACATGTCGCGGCGGTGGAAGTCCGGGTCCATGCCGTTGATCTTCAGCGCCTCGTTCCAGACCACTGACTGAAGCCCCAGCTTCGGCTTCCAGTGGAACTTCACGAAGTGCGATTCCCCCTCGGCGTTGACCAGCCGGAAGGTATGGACGCCGAACCCCTCCATGAAACGGAAGGAGCGTGGGATCGTGCGGTCCGACATGATCCACATGACCATGTGCATCGACTCCGGACTGAGCGAGATGAAGTCCCAGAAATTGTCGTGCGCCGTCTGCGCCTGCGGAAAGCCACGATCCGGTTCGGGTTTGGCGGCGTGGATCAGGTCGGGGAACTTGATGGCGTCCTGAATGAAGAAGACGGGGATGTTGTTGCCCACCAGATCCCAGTTGCCTTCCTTCGTGTAGAACTTGGTGGCGAAGCCGCGCACGTCGCGGGCGAGATCGGGGGAGCCCTTGCTGCCGGCGACGGTGGAGAACCGCACGAAGACCGGCGTCTTCTCGCCCCGGCGCTGGAACAGGTCGGCCTTCGATAGTTCGGGGATCGGCTCGGTCAGTTCGAAATGGCCGTGCACGCCATAGCCCCGGGCGTGGACGACGCGCTCGGGGATGCGCTCGTGGTCGAAGTGGAAGATCTTCTCCCGGGCGACCTGGTCCTCCATCAGCGAGGGGCCGCGTTCGCCGGCCTTGAGCCAGTTCTGATCGTCTGAAACGGGCGCGCCCTGGGCGGTGGTCATCTGTTCGCCCTTCGCCTTCTGGTGGGTCTCGCCGCCCTTGCCCCTGGGGAGTTCCTTCATGACGCTGTTCCTTGTACCGCTCGGTGGTCCGCCCCATCGTTCGAAGTGTGGGGTCGTTACTTTGCGGTAGGTGAGCAGCCGGGAATCGTTTCAAAGAGGGTCAATCGGACGCACGCCGGGGGGCCGGACGGCTCAGCCGAAGCGGGCGAGAAGCCGTACGATCCGGCGGGTCCGGTCCGAAAACAGCTTCGGTGTGTAGTAGCTGCCGGCGAGGCGTTTCGTGACTTCGCCCATTGTGGGGTAGGGGGCGACGAAGCCGGCGAGATCGGCAACCTTCATCCGCTTCTTCACAGCCAGCGCCCAGATGCCGATCAGGTCGCCGGCGCCGGGCCCGACGATGCCGGCGCCGATGACGCGGCCCTTGTGCACGACTGCCTTGGCCAGTCCTTCGGTGCGGCGCTCGGCCCTGGCGCGGTCGTTGTCGGCCAGGGGCCAGCGCAGAACATCGATGTCGCCGTGCCTGCTCCGGGCGGCCTCCTGCTGCAGGCCGACCCAGGCGAGTTCCGGGTCGGTGTAGGTGGTCCAGGGGATGATCGCCGGGTCGTCCTTCACCGGCAGGCGGAACAGGGCATTGCGGATCACGAGACCCGCATGATGGCCGGCGACGTGGGTGAACTGCAGACCGCCGGCGGCGTCGCCCACGGCGTAGACCCGCCGGTTGGTGGTCTTCAGCCCGCGATCCACGATGAGTCCACGGGCGCCATGCTCGATCCCCGCCTTGTGGAGGTCCAGCCGCTCCAGATTCGCCCGGCGGCCGGCGGCGACAAGCAGATGGCTGCCCTCGATCCGTTCCTCGCTGTCTGCGTACTCGAGCACCACGGCCGGACCCGCCTCGACGCGGGCGATCTTCACGCCCTCGCGGATGTCGACGCCGCTCTCGCGCACCGCGTCCGCCGCGATGGCCGCCAGTTCCGGATCGTCGCGCCCCAGCACCCGCGCGGCCTCCAGCAAGGTGACCCGCGCGCCCAGTTCGGCATGGGCCTGGGCCAGCTCCATGCCGATGGGCCCGCCGCCGATGACGATCAGGTGGCCGGGCAGGACGCGGTTGTCGAAGATGGTCTCGTTGGTGAGATAGCCGGCTTCCTCCAGACCGGGAATCGGTGGCGCGACGGGGCGGGAGCCGGTGGCGATGACGAAACGCCGCGCGCGCACCAGCGCGCCCCCGGCTTCGACCTCGCGCGGCGAGACGAAGCGCGCCCAGTCGCGGATCACCTGCACGCCCAGACCTTCGAACCGCTCCTGGCTGTCATGGGGGGCGATGGCGTCGATGACCGACCGTACATGGTCGTTGACCCTGTCGAAGCGCACCTCCGGGGCGGCGTAGCGGACGCCGAAGTCGCCCGAGCGCCGCCAGACCGCTGCGTGATGCGCTGCGGCCAGCAGCGATTTCGAGGGTACGCAGCCATAGTTCAGACAGTCGCCGCCCATGCGCCCGCCCTCGATCAGCACCGTCGGCGCGCCCATCTGGACCGCGCCGGCCGCCACGCTCAGACCGCCGGATCCGGCGCCGATGACGCAGATGTCGGTGTCGATGCGTTCGGGCATGGGTTCTCTCCTTCGGGCCAGTTCCCGTCAGGCTATCGCATGCGTGCGGCGCGCGAAGCTCACCGCGGTTGACTTGGCCGTGACCGCCTCATATACAGCGCCTCTCGCAACCCCTGCCGGCAGCCCGGCGGGCCGCAATTCATGTTTCAGGAGAGCCAGTCGTGAAGCGTACCTTCCAGCCGAGCAATCTCGTGCGCAAGCGCCGTCATGGCTTCCGCGCCCGCAAGGCGACGGTTGGCGGTCTGCGCATCCTGCAGCGCCGCCGCGCCAAGGGGCGGAAGCGGCTGTCAGCCTGATTTCAGCCCGGTGACGATCGGCCGGTTGAAAAAGCGGGCCGATTTCCTGAGGCTCAGCCGATCCAGGGTCCGGACCGCGGCGAAGGGCCTGGTGCTCCAGGCGGCGCCCATGCCCGCCGCGCCGACCCCGCTGGACGAAAGAGGCAGACCGGACATGCGCGTCGGCTTTACCGCATCGAAAAAGGTGGGAAACGCCGTGCGGCGCAACCGGGCCAAGCGCCGCCTCCGCGCGCTCGCCGCAGATGTGCTGCGCCAGCGCGCCGAGCCGGGCCATGACTACGTCCTGATCGCCCGCGCCGCGACCGTCGAGCGCGATTACGCCACTCTCGCCGACGACCTTCGCTTCTCGCTGAAGCGTATCGGTCTGCTGCGCCAGGGGGCGGACGCATGATCGCCCGTCTCGCCGTTCTGCTTCTCAAGGCGCCCATCCACTTCTACCGCTATGTGATTTCGCCCTGGCTGGGACCGAATTGCCGCTTCCAGCCGACATGCTCGGCCTATGCGCTGGAATCGCTGGAGCGCCACGGACCGCTGATCGGGCCGCTGCTGGCGCTGCGCCGGCTGGGCCGCTGCCATCCCCTGGGCGGCCACGGGTACGACCCGGTGCCCGACGGGATCAGGCTCTGGCCGCGGCGCGACGCGAAGTCCGCCGACGCGCCCGACAACTGCTGAAGGACCGCGTTTCGATGTCCGAACAACGCAATCTCATCCTCGCCATCGTCATATCGATGCTCATCCTGCTGGGTTCGCAGTACTTCTTCTCCTCCGAAGTGCCGCGCCCCGACGGCGGCGAGACCGAGCAGCAGACCACCGGTGATTCCGTGACGCCGCAGCCTGGCGCCCGGACGCCGGAGGGCGCGCCTGCCCCGGGCGGGAGCGACCTGCCGCGGGTCGCGCCGCAGCAGAGCCGCGCCGCTGCCCTGGCCGACGCTGCGCGCATCCGTATCGACACGCCGAGAGTAGACGGCTCGATCCGTGTCCGGGGCGCGCGCATCGACGATCTCAGGCTGAAGAACTATCACAAGACGGTCGACCCGGCCTCGCCCGAGATCGAACTGCTCAACCCGCGCAACGCGCCCAGGCCCTATTATGTCGAATTCGGCTGGGTCGCCGCCGCCGGCGGCGATGTAGCCCTGCCGGACCAGGACACGGTCTGGCAGGCCGATGGAGACGTGCTGACCCCGGGCAGCCCGATCACCCTGACCTGGAGCAATGACGCCGGCCTGACGTTCGAGCGGCGCATCGAGGTCGACGAGAACTACCTGTTCACGGTCAGCCAGACAGTGCGCAATACCGGCGGGCAGGCGGTCACCCTCTATCCCTACGGCCTGATCAGCCGGCACGGCACGCCTGAGACCGAGGACTTCTATATCCTGCATGAGGGCCCGCTCGGCGTCTTCGGCGAGGAGCTCACCGAGCTCGACTACGAGGACCTTCAGGACGAACCCTCCGGCGTGATCAAGCGCAACTCCACCGGCGGCTGGCTCGGCATCACCGACAAATACTGGCTGACGGCGCTGGTTCCGGATCAGAAGGCCGCCTTCGAAGGCGCCTTCCGCCACCGTGTCGACCAGGGCATCGACAAGTATCAGGCCGACTATCTCGCCGCGCCCGTGACGATCGCGCCGGGCGGCAAGGCCACGATGACCGACCGCCTGTTCGCGGGCGCCAAGGAAGTGGACGTCATCGACGCCTATGAGGAACGCTACCGCATCCAGCTCTTCGACCGCACCATCGACTGGGGCTGGTTCTATTTCCTGACCAAGCCGATCTTCTACGCCATCGATTTCTTCTACAACCTGCTGGGGAACTTCGGTCTGGCGATCATCGCGCTGACCTTCTGCATCAAGTTCCTGTTCCTGCCGCTGGCGTGGAAGTCCTACGTCTCCATGAGCAAGATGAAGGCGCTGCAGCCGGAGATGGTGAAGCTGCGCGAGCGTCATGGCGACGACAAGGTCCGCATGCAGCAGGAGATGATGGCCCTCTACAAGAAGGAGAAGGTCAATCCCGTCTCCGGCTGCCTGCCGATTCTGCTGCAGATCCCGGTCTTCTTTGCCCTCTACAAGGTGCTGTTCGTGACCATCGAGATGCGTCACGCGCCATTCTATGGCTGGATCGAGGACCTGTCGGCGCGCGACCCCACGAACGCCTTCGAACTGTTCGGACTCATATCATGGGGTGCGCCGGAGTTCCTGCATCTCGGCGTCTGGCCATTGCTGATGGGCATTTCGATGTACGCCCAGCAGAAGATCAACCCGCAGCCGCCGGACCCGATGCAGGCGCGTATCATGATGATGCTGCCGATCATCTTCACTTTCTTCCTCGCCAGTTTCCCGGCGGGCCTGGTGATCTACTGGACGGTGAACAACTGCCTGTCGATCGCCCAGCAGTGGTTCATCATGCGCCGGGTCAACAACCGCCGCGCCGCGGCCGCGAAACCTGGTGAATGACGAGACGCCCGACCCGGAGGCGGGCCGGCTGCTCTTCGCCGCCGAATGCCGGTTCGTCATCAGCGTGGCGTGGCTGGAGCAGCTGCCGCCGGCGGACCTGCCCGAAGTGGCCTTCATCGGCCGCTCAAACGTGGGAAAGTCGAGCCTTGTCAACGCGCTGACGGGCCGCAAGGCGCTGGCCAAGACCTCCAACACGCCGGGCCGGACACAGCAGCTCAACTTCTTCGACCTGGACGGCCGGCTGATGCTGGTCGACCTGCCCGGCTATGGCTTCGCCAAGGCGCCGAAGGGCGCGGTGGAGGCCTGGACACGGCTGATCCGCGCCTATCTGCGGGGACGGCCGAACCTGTTGCGGGTCTGCCTGCTCATCGATGCGCGTCACGGCATCAAGAAGCCGGACGAGGAGTTCATGGACATGCTCGACAAGGCGGCCGTGGTCTACCAGGTGGTGCTGACGAAGACCGACAAGCTGAAATCGGGTGAACTCGCAAAGGTGTCGGCGGATACGGAGGCGCGGCTGAAGCGTCGCGTCGCCGCCTTTCCCCGGCAGATAGCCACCAGCGCCGAGAAGGGCGATGGCATTGCCGACCTTCGGGCCGAACTCGCCATGCTGGCAAGCGCGGGCGGCACGGGGCTATAAAACCCAGCAATGACGAATCGGGCGGGGAGGACAGGAACGTTGAACGAGGAACTGCTCAGGAAGGCCGCCACGCTGCAGGAAGCGCTGCCCTATCTGCGCCGGTTCGCCGGCGAGGTCTTCGTCATCAAGTATGGCGGCCACGCGATGGGCGACGACACCCTGGCAAAGGCCTTCGCCGAGAACATCGTGCTGCTGAAGCAGGTGGGCATCCATCCGGTGATCGTGCATGGCGGCGGCCCGCAGATCGGCCGCATGCTGGAGCGGCTGAAGATCCACAGTCAGTTCGTCGATGGCCTGAGGGTCACCGACCGGGAAACCGTCGACATTGTCGAGATGGTCCTGTCGGGCTCCATCAACAAGCAGATCGTTTCCGCCATCCAGCTGGCCGGCGGCATGGCGATCGGCCTCTCCGGCAAGGACGGCGCGCTGATTCAGGCGCGCAAGCTGACCCGGTCCAAGGCCGATCCCGATTCCAACATCGAGCGCATTCTTGACCTTGGCTTCGTCGGCGAGCCGCGTCACATCAATCCCGACATCTTCAACGCCATCGATCTGGACGCGGTGATCCCTGTGATCGCGCCGATCGGTGTTGGCAAGAATGGCGAAACCTTCAACATCAACGCCGATTCCGCGGCCGGCGCCATCGCCTCGGCGCTCGGCGCGGCCAAGTTGATCATGCTCACCGACGTGGCCGGCGTGCTGGACAAGGACGGTCAGCTGCTGCCGGTCCTGACGCCCCGGGACGTGCTGGTCCTGCGCGGCGAGGGCGTAATCACCGGCGGCATGATCCCGAAGATCGAGACCTGCCTGGATGCGGTCCGCAACGGCGTCGGCGCGGCCACCATCCTGGACGGGCGGGTCGAGAACGTGATCCTGCTGGAGACCTTCACCGAACATGGCGTCGGCACGATGATCCGCCGCGACGATCCGGCGGACGGGGAAGGCGGCTGATGCTGCTCGAAGGTTCCTGTCACTGCAAGGCGGTCCGGTTTCGCGTCGAGTCCCGCCATCCCTATCCCTTCAATCTCTGCTATTGCAGCATCTGCCGGAAGACCAGCGGGGGCGGCGGCTATGCCGTCAATCTGGGCGCCGACAACACCACGCTGGAGATCGAGGGCGGGGAGAACCTCCGCGTCTACCGCGCCCGGATGGAAGACGAGCGGACCGGCGAGGTCACGACATCGAACGCGGAGCGCAGCTTCTGCGGCGAGTGCGGCACCCATCTCTGGCTCTGGGACAGCCGCTGGCCGGACCTCGTGCACCCGCTGGCCGGCGTGGTCGACACCGATCTTCCCGTGCCGCCGGAGCGCACGCATCTGATGATGGACTTCAAGCCCGACTGGGTGCTGTTCCGCCCCGGCGAGCACGACCAGGTCCATGGCCACTATCCGGACGAGTCCCTCGAGGACTGGCACAAGCGGCTGGGGCTGGAAAGCTGAGCCTTTCTCAGGGCTTCGCCTTGTCGCCGGCCGGCTTCTCCGTGGCGTCCAGGGCGTCGGCCAGACGCTGGGCCGCGGAGCCGGGCCGGAGCGGCTTCTGCTGGCTTTCGTGCGGCGCCCAGCCGGTCAGCCAGATGATCTCGAAAGTCGCCGGCACCCGGCCGTCCGCCAGCCCGAAACGGTCGGTGTAGATCTCCATCGCCCGGAGCAGGGTCGCCCGGCGCAGCGGTTTGCGGCGGCGTTCGCGGACAACGTTCTGCTCCCCCATGCCGCGCAGGTCCGCCAGCAGCTTCAGCGGATGGCCGTAGGTCACGGTGATGGTGTCCATGTCGGCCACCGGCAGCGCCAGGCCCGCGCGCTGCAGCAGGCCGCCCGAGTCCCGAATCTCGGCGAAGGGGGAGACGCGGGGGCTGACGCCGCCCTCGATCTCCGATTCCGCTTCCATCAGCGCATGGCGCAACTCGTGCAGCGTGCCGCCGCCGAACAGCGCCGCCAGCAACAGCCCGTCGGGCTTCAGCGCGCCTCGGAGCTGGATCATCGCGCCGGGCAGATCGTTGGTCCAATGCAGCGAGAGCGGGCTCAGGATCAGGTCGAAGCTTCCGGGCGCGAAAGGCAGCCATTCCTCGTCGGCGGCGACCGCCGGCCGGGGCCGGGCGAAGGCCGGGGCGAGGTCCATGGTCACGGCTTCGGCGATTTTCCCGTCCGGTCCCACCAGTCCTTCCGGCAAGCGGGCGCGGCCGCCGACGACCAGCGCCCGCCGGAAGCTGCGCTGCACGTCGCCGAGCCGGTCGGCCATGCGCTCGGCGACGTCGCGGAACAGGAAGTCGTGATCCGCGAACCCGGCCGCCGCGCGGGCGCGGTTGCGGGCATGCAGTCGCCGCTCGAAGATCTCGATCTCGGAAGCCATGCGGCGGATATGGCAGGTTCCGGCGGTTCTTGCCATACTCGCCGGGCGATGAAACTCCTGCGACCAGCCGCGCGCCTCGCGCTCGACGTCCTTTTGCCGCCGCAATGCTTCGCCTGCGGGGCGGAGGTTGCCGACCCGGCCAGACTCTGCGCCCGCTGCTTCGGCGAGAGCGACTTCATCACCGAGCCGATGTGCGCCTGCTGCGGCCTGCCCTTCGATTTCGAGACCGAGCCCGGCCGCGTTTGTGCGCTCTGCGCGGCGCAGCCGCCAGTGTTCGACCGTGCCCGGTCGGCCGTGCGCTATGATGAGCCCCTCCGCCAGGCGGTGCTCGGCTTCAAGCATGGCGACCGCACCGACATGGCGGCAGGGCTGGCGACGCTGCTCTGGCGGGCCGGAAGGCCCCTGCTGGCGGACGCGGATGGCGTCGTGCCCGTGCCGTTGCACCGCCGGCGGCTCTGGCGGCGACGCTACAACCAGGCAGCGCTGCTCTCGCGGGAACTGGCGATCCGCGCAGGCATCGGGTTCCTGCCCGATCTGCTGGAGCGCCGGCGTCCCACGCGCAGCCAGGGCGGACTCAGCGCCACCGCCCGGCGGCGGAATGTGCGTGGCGCGTTCCGTTTGGCCGAAGGGGCGGCCGAGCGGGTCCGCGACGCCCGGTTGGTGCTGGTCGACGACGTCTACACCACCGGGGCGACGGTGGAGGCCTGCGCCCGCGTGCTCAGGCGCGGCGGGGCGGCGTCGGTCGACGTGCTGACGGTGGCGCGCGTTGTCCGGGCCGGACAGACGCACTAGGTTAATCAGGTCTCAACAAGGACGGGAACGGCGAAGACCATGTCCAGGGTCGTGATGTATACGACGGGGCTCTGCCCCTACTGCTACCGCGCGAAGAAGCTGTTCGACGACAAGGGCGTCGCCTACGAGGAGATCGACATCATGTTCACGCCGGGCAAGCGTGACGAGATGATCAAGCGCTCGGGCCGGCGGACGGTGCCGCAGGTCTTCGTCGGCGATATCCATGTCGGCGGCTATGACGATCTTGCCGCGATGGAGGCGGCGGGCCGTCTGGATCCGTTGCTGAAGGAAGCGCCGGCGCCATGACTTCGGTCAGGGCCGCCTGCATTCAGCCGAACACGGGTACGGACTGGGAAGCCAATCTGGCCGCCAACCGGCCACGGATCGAGGATGCGGCGAAGGATGGCGCGATCTTCGTCCAGACGCCCGAGGTGACGAACTTCATCTTCCGCCGCCGACGCGACACCATGGAGGCGGCGCGCCTGGAGGAGGACGATCCCTCGCTCGCGGCCTATCGCGACCTTGCCGCAAAGCTGGGCGTCTGGCTCAACATCGGTTCGCTGGCGCTGAAGACGGCGGGCGACGACCGGCTGGTCAACCGATCCTTCCTGATTGCGCCCGACGGCGCCATCGCCAACCGCTACGAAAAGATTCACATGTTCGACGTGGATCTGCCGTCCGGAGAGTCCTTCAAGGAATCGAAGGCCTACAGGCCGGGCGCATCGGTCAACGTGGTCGATCTGCCTTTCGGCCGTCTCGGCATGACGATCTGCTACGACATGCGCTTTCCGCACCTCTACCGCGATCTGGCCAAGGCCGGCGCCGATATACTCACCATGCCTTCGGCCTTCACCGCGGAGACGGGCAAGGCGCATTGGCACGTGCTGCTGCGCGCCCGGGCGATCGAGAACGGCTGCTTCGTGATCGCGGCGGCGCAGACGGGCGAGCATGACGGCGGGCGGCAGACCTATGGCCACTCGCTGATCGTGGCGCCCTGGGGCGAGGTGCTGGCCGACGCCGGCGAAGAACCCGGCTGGGTCGCCGCCGATCTCGACATGGAGAAGATCGAGAAGGCGCGCCGGGCAGTGCCGTCGCTTTCCAACGACAGGCCCTATGATCTTGGCCGGACGGCCGCGACGCAGGCGGCGGAGTAGCGGCTTGCCAAACGGCCCACGGACCGTAACATCCGAATTTGCCGGTCCCGCCCAAAACGGGGCCGTTTTGCTGTTGCCGCAGAAGCCGTCGGGGAGGGCGTTCGAGAATGACCAAGTTCGGTGTCGCGCAGGCAGTCCGCCGCGTCGAGGATATCCGCTTCATCACGGGAACCGGCAAGTATGCCGACGACATCCGGCTCGAGGGCCAGCTTTTCGCGGTCGTGGTCCGTTCGCCCTACGCCCATGCGAAGATCCTTTCGGTCGACGTCGACGATGCGAAGGCCATGCCCGGCGTGGTCGACATCGTCACCGGTAAGGAACTGCAGGACGCCGGCGTCGGCGGCCTGCCGAGCCTCTGGCCGGTCAAGAACAAGGACGGCTCGAAGCGCGCCGAACCGCCGCACTTCGCCCTGGCGCATGACAAGGTTCGCCATGTGGGCGACGGCGTCGCCTTCGTCGTTGCCGAGAGCCTGGCGCAGGCGCGCGAGGCGGCCGAAGCGGTGATGGTCGACTATGAGCCGCTGGACGCCGTCGCCGACGCGCGCAAGGCGAAGGAACCGGGCGCGCCGCTGCTGCATGACAGCGCGCCGGGCAATCTGGTCTTCGACTTCGAGAATGGCGACGAGGCCGGCACCAAGGCCGCCTTCGACAAGGCCGCGAAAGTGATTCGGATCGAACTGATCAATCAGCGCGTCGTCGCCAATTCCATGGAGGCGCGCACCTCGATCGCCGATTACGACGCCGCGGCCGACAAGATCACACTCTATACCTCGACCCAGGGGGGGTGGGGCATCAAGCGCCAGCTCGCCGGCTGCCTGGGTCTCGAAGACAGCCAGGTCCGCGTGGTCACGCCGGACGTGGGCGGCGGCTTCGGCATGAAGCTGTTCTTCTATCCCGAACACATCCTGTCGGCCTATGCCGCGCGCAAGCTGAAGAAGCCTGTGCGCTGGATCTCCGACCGGCAGGAAGCGTTCCTGACCGATACCCAGGGCCGTGACCATTGGTCCTGGGCCGAGATGGCGATCGATGAGAACGCGAAGTTCCTTGGCCTCAGGGTGCATACGACCGCCAATCTGGGCGCCTATCTTTCCACCATGTCGTGCCTGATCCCGACGGCGGCGCACGCCAAGGTGCTGGCCGGCGTCTACGACATCCCGGTGATGTATTTCGACGTCCACGGGGTCATGACCAATACCACGCCTGTCGACGCCTATCGCGGCGCGGGCCGGCCGGAGGCGATCTACCTGATCGAGCGGCTGGTCAATCGTATCGCCATGGAGACCGGTCTGGGCCAGGACGAGGTGCGCCGGCGCAATTTCATCAGGCCGGAACAGATGCCCTACAAGACCTCGACCGGCGAGACCTATGATTCGGGCGAGTTCGGGCGGCTGATGGAACGTGCGCTGGATGAGGCCGACTGGCAGGGCTTTGCCGCCCGCAGGGCGGAGAGCGCGAAGGCCGGTCTGAAGCGCGGCCGGGGCCTCTGCTACTACATCGAGGCGACTGCCGGCATGCCCGAGGAATCGGCGGCCATCCGCTTCGATGAGGATGGCACGGTATCCGTCTTCGTGGGCACCCAGTCCAATGGGCAGGGCCACGAGACGGCCTTCACTCAGCTCATCTGCGATCGCCTGGGCATCGACGCGGAGAAGGTGAAGATCGTCATGGGCGATACCGACGCCATTCCGACCGGCGGCGGTACCGGCGGGTCCCGCTCGTTGGTCTCCACGGGCACGGCGATCCACGCCATGTCCGACGCGGTGATCGAGAAGGGCAAGGCCGCCGCGGCGCAGTATTTCGAGACCAGCGCCGTCGACATCGAGTTCGACGATGGCAGTTTCGCCGTGGCAGGCACGGACCGGAAGATCGACATCCTCGCCCTGGCCGATGAAGCCAGGAAGATGGCGTTGGCCGGCGAGATCGAGGCGCTCGATACGCGCGAGACCGCGAAGTTCAATCCGGTGACCTATCCCAATGGCTGCCATGTCTGCGAAGTCGAGGTCGATCCGGAGACCGGCGTCACCCGCATCGACCGCTGGACCGTGGTCGACGATTTCGGCAACGTCGTGAACCCGTTGTTCGTCGAAAGTCAGGTCCATGGCGGTATCGCCCAGGGCGTCGGCCAGGCGATGCTGGAACACGGTTATTTCGACGAGGACGGGCAGATGCTGGCGGGATCCTTCATGGACTACGCCATGCCCCGCGCCTACGACCTGCCCAACTTCGACTTCCACCGCGAGGAAGTGCCCTGCAAGTCGAACATGCTCGGCACCAAGGGCTGCGGCGAAGCGGGTTGCCTTGCCGGCCCGCCGGCGCTGATCAACGCCATCATCGATGCGCTGTCGGATCTCGGTGTGACGCAGATCGACATGCCGGCGACGCCGCAGGCAGTGTGGCGCGCGATCCAGGCCGCGAAGTAGAGGGGGCTCCTTTGACTGACGGGGCGGATCCGGAACCGGCCGGCGACGAGGAGAAGCCCCGGTCCGATCCGCTCGGCCGCCGCCGGCTGGGCATGATGTTCTTTCTGGGCGTGGTGCTGTTCGTGGTGGCCCATAGCGTGTTGCGCCGATGCGCCTGGTTCGAATCGGCTGGCGGCTAGGCCATGGAGGCCTTCGTACCGGCGCTGGTGACTTTCTTCGTCGTGGTCGACCCGATCGGCATCGCGCCCATCTTCGCGACGCTGACCGAAGGCGCCTCGCGCCGCCACAAGGCGATCATGGCGGTCAAGGCGACCGTCGTCGCCGCCTTCATCCTGTTCGGCTTCGCCTATGGCGGTGCGTTCCTGCTGGGGGCCATGGGGATCACGCTGGAGGCCTTCCGCGCCGCCGGCGGCATCCTGCTGTTCCTGATCGCGCTGGAAATGGTGTTCGAGAAGCGCAGCGAGCGGCGCGAGAAGCGCACCAACGACATGGTGGAACACCGCGGGAGCGTGGAAGAAGACATCTCCGTCTTTCCCATGGCCATTCCGATGATGGCCGGCCCCGGCGCCATCGCGACGATCATGCTCTACATGAAGGAAGCCGGAGACGCATTCGCCGACCAGATCGCGGTGTTGGGCGCGGCTTCGGCGGTGCTGCTGATCTGCCTGGCGATCTTTCTCGCGGTCGGGCCTGTCCTGCGGCTGCTGGGCGATACGGTCGCCCAGACCATCGGCCGCATACTGGGCGTCATCCTGGCGGCGCTGGCGGTCCAGCTCGTGTTCGACGCTGTCGCCAACACCTTCGGCGTTGCGCCGATGTAGCTGCGGCCCGTGACGCGCGCCACAGCGGCGGCGCGTCCGTTCGGACTATGATCGGAGTTCAGTCGGCTGAACGGGGGTGCGGAACTCATGGAACTGGGCGTCGACGCCATTCTCGTCATCGCCGCACTGGCCGGGGTCGGCCTGCTCTGCGGGTTCGCGGTCATGCGGCGGCGAGCGGCGCGGGAGCGGCGGCGGCAGCAGGAACTGCGCTCGCCGGAACAGCAGTTCCGTCAGATTATCGAACACTTCAACCGCTTGGATCAGTCTCTCGGCGCGGACAATCTGCCCGGCGGCCGGGGCTGAGCGGAAGGCGCCGGCTCGCCCTTTACCGGGCGTCGTGGAAGATCACGCCCAGCGTGCGGCGATGGCCCGACCGCACCGTCGAAACTCCGTGGCGCATGGTGACCCGGGAGTAGCCGTTCTTCGAGGCCACGGGCCGCTGGTTGACCGCGAACAGCACGGCGTCGCCCTGCCTGAGCGAGATCACCTCCGCCCGGTTCTGCTTGCGCGCCTGGGTTTCGGTGAGCACGAATTCGCCTCCCTCGAATTCGGCCGGGTCGGTAAGCAGCACCGCCATCTGAACGGGAAAGTGCAGGTCGCCATAGAGGTCCTGGTGCAGGCGGTTGTAGTCGCCGGGCCCGTAGCTCAGCACCAGCGGCGTCGGCCGCGTCTGTCCCGCCGCGTGACACTGTTCCAGGTAGTCCGCATGCGCCGCCGGGAAGCGGGAGTCCCAGCCGAGCCTTTCGGCCCAGAGATTGGCCAGCGGGGCGAGTTCGGGATAGACGCTTTCCCTGAGACGCTGGACGGGAGCGGGCAGGGGATAGCTGAAGTACTTGTACTCGCCCTCGCCGAAGGAATGGCGGCGCATGACCACGCGGCTGCGATAGAGCCCGTCGTCGGCATAGCCGGCCGCGATAGCCGCGCAGGTTCCGGCGTCGAGCATCGCCGGGGCGACGGCGAAGCCGCGTTCGTCGATCCGCCGGCGGATCGCTTCCCAGTCCGGGCTCATGCCGTCCGCCTCCGGGCGAAGCGCAGCAGCCGGCCATCCACGCAGGCCAGACCGGCGAAGATCAGGGCCAGCCCCCCGAGAGCGGTGGGCGCCAGGCTTTCGTCCAGGAAGACCACGCCCAGGAAGATGGCGCTGGGCGGAATCAGGAAGGTCGTCAAAAGCAGATTCGTCGCGCCCGCGGTCGCCAGGATGCGGAAATAGAGGATATAGGCGAGGCCGGTGCCGGCGACGCCCAGCGCCACCCAGGCGGCGAGCGGCGCGAGGGACGGCAGGGCCGCCGGCGCGCCCTCGGCGAGAAGGGCTGCGGGCACCATGATCGCCGTCGACATGGTGAGCATGCCGGCCGCCGCGACCGGCGGCGCAAAGCGGCCCAGCCGCCGCCCGAACGCGCCGGCGAAAGCGTAGGAGACGGCGGCGCCCATCACCGCGAGTTGCCCCAGCAGGCCGTCGCTCAGCCCCGTCAGCGCCTCCGGCCCGATCAGCATGGTCACGCCGGCGAGGCCGAAGATGACGCCCGCGGCCTTGCCCGGCGTCGCGCGTTCATCGGCCAGCAGCAGATGCGCGACCAGGATGGCGAAGATCGGGGTGGTCGCGTTGAGGATCGAGGCGAGGCCAGAGGCGATGTGCTGCTGGCCCCAGAATATCAGGCAGAAGGGGATGGCGTTGTTCAGCAGGCCCATGAGCGCCAGATCGCGCCAGTCGCGCCAGCCCTTCGGCCGTCGCGCGCCCATCGCCAGGACCACGACCCACAGCACCGCCGCGCCCATGGCGACGCGTCCCAGCACCAGGGTCAGCGGCCCGACCTCGGCCAGGGCGATCTCGACGAAGAAGAAAGTCGAGCCCCAGATGAGCGACAGCGCGGCGAGCAGTCCCCATTCCGTTGCGCCCATCGATCTCGCCGCCATTGCGTCCCCGCGTTCTTCGTGCCGTTGCGTCCCCTGACATAGCGCGGGCATCGGAACTTCGCCTCCCGGAATTTGCGCCGGTTGCCGCGGCCGTTGGTTGGCCTAGACTGCGCGGCGGGGAGGACGCGCGCATGGATTTCAACATACCCGACGACATCCGCGACTATCTGGCGGTCTTGGACGACTTCATCGAGAAGGAGATCAAGCCGCTGGAGGCCGAGAACATCCGGTTCTTCGATCACCGCCGAGAGTACGAGCGGACGGACTGGGAGAAGGGCGGGCGGCCGAAGGAGGAGTGGGAAGAGCTGCTGGCGGAGATGAAGCGCCGGGCCGACAGGGCCGGCCATCTGCGCTGGGCGCTGCCGAAGGACGTCGGCGGCTCGGGCGGCTCCAATCTGGGCATGGCGATCATCCGCGAGCACCTGGCGCACAAGGGGCTGGGGCTGCACAACGACCTCCAGAACGAGAGCTCGATCGTCGGCAACTTCCCCGTGGTCCACATCTTCCGCGCCGTCGGCACAGAGGCGCAGAGGGAAGAATTCATCGAGGACATGATCACGGGCCGCAAGCGCGTCGCCTTCGGCGTCACCGAGCCCAATCACGGCTCCGACGCGACCTTCATGGAGACGGAGGCGAAGCGCGACGGCGGCGACTGGGTGATCAACGGCACCAAGCGCTGGAACTCCGGCATGTCGAACGCCAGCCACGACGTCGTCTTCGCGCGCACGTCGGGCAGCCCGGGCGAGCCCATGGGCATCACCGCCTTCATCGTCCCCGTCGAGACGCCGGGCGTCGACATCGCCTACATGCACTGGACCTTCAACATGCCCTCCGACCACGCGGAGGTGCACTTCCGCGACGTGCGCGTGCCCGACAGCGCGATCCTGCACGAGGAAGGCCGCGGCCTGGAGTGCATGCAGGCCTTCTTCCACGAGAACCGTATCCGCCAGGCGGCTTCCAGCCTCGGCGCCGGGCAGTACTGCGTCGACGAGGCGGTCAAATGGGCCAACAACCGGGTCACCTGGGGCCAGCCGTTGTCGCGCAACCAGGCGATCCAGTGGCCGCTTGCCGAACTCAACACCGAGGCCGAGATGCTGCGCGGTCTGGTCTACAAGTCGGCCTGGCACCTGGACCAGCAGGACCACATGGCGGTCACCCACTGGGTCGCCATGGCGAACTACCGCGCCAACCGCTTCGTCTGCGAGGCCGCCGACCGGGCCATGCAGGTGCATGGCGGCATGGGCTACACCCGCTACAAGCCGTTCGAGCACATCTACCGCCACCACCGCCGCTACCGCATCACCGAGGGCACCGAGGAGATCCAGATCCGCAAGGTGGCGTCGGACCTGTTCAAGAAGTTTCGCGACTGAGAGAGGAGCGGTCTGACAGGCCGATCGGAAGTTCGAAGGAATTGCTTCAGACTGGCGCCCTTGGACTTGATCCAAGGGCCCAGCGAAACGAGAGGCTGGGTCCTGGGGTCAAGCCCAGGACTTCAGATCACTTCACGTGGCAACAACGGTGGGGCCGAGGAGCTGAGCGAAGCGGATTCGATTACCCCGCCAGCCCCAGCTTCTCCGCCAGGCCGATGCGCTGCAGCTTGCCGGTCGCGCCCTTCGGGATTTCCTCCATGATCAGCACCTTGCGCGGCACCTTGAAGTCCGCCAGACGCTTCGCGGCGAAGTCGCGTATGGCGCGTTCGTCCGCCGCCTGACCCTCGCGGAGGACGACGGCGGCGGCGACCTCCTCGCCCAGCTTCGCGTGCGGCATGGCGAATGTCACGGCCTGGGCGACGGCCGGGTGGTCCATCAGCACCTCGTCGACCTCCCGGGGCGAGATCTTCTCGCCGCCGCGGTTGATGATCTCCTTCAGCCGCCCGGTGATGGTGAGATAACCCTCGTTGTCGAGGACGCCCTGGTCGCCGGTGCGGAACCAGCCGTTGGTGAAGTTCTCGGCATTGGCCTTCGGGTTGTTCTCGTAGCCCGCGGTGACGTTCGGTCCCTTGATCACCACCTCGCCGGTTGCGCCGTGCCCCAGCAGATTGCCGTCCGGGTCCATGATGCCGACCTCCGGCCCGGCGGCGATGCCCACTGTGCCCGGCTTGCGCGCGGCCGGTGGTAGTGGGTTGGAGGCCATCTGGTGCGCCGCCTCGGTCATGCCGTAGCTTTCGATCACGGGACAGCCGAAGGTCGCCTCCAGCTCCGCCATCACCTGCGGCGGCAGGGAGGAGGAGGACGAGCGGATCAGGCGGA
Source organism: Minwuia thermotolerans (assembly GCF_002924445.1). Lineage (NCBI taxonomy): Bacteria > Pseudomonadati > Pseudomonadota > Alphaproteobacteria > Minwuiales > Minwuiaceae > Minwuia > Minwuia thermotolerans. The sequence goes on along the minus strand of NZ_PIGG01000031.1, from coordinate 386,456 downwards.
AGGGGTGGGCCTTGATGACGTCGGCGTTGCGGCCGGCGCGGCCCAGGATCGCCTGGTGCATGGTCGGCACGGCGGTGTACCAGGTGGGCTTCGCCGTCTCGACCCAGTTGAAGAAGCGCAGCGCGTTGAAACCGGGGCTGCACCAGACGCTGCCGCCCGCGGCCACCGAGGACAGCACCGCCGCGATCAGGCCGTGGATGTGAAAGAGCGGCATGATGTTGAGGCAGCGGTCCTCCGCCTTCAGCGCGATGGCGTTGGCGATGTGGCGGGCGCTGGCGGCGACATTGGCCTGGCTCAGCGGCACGATCTTGGGCCGCGAAGTGGTGCCGGAGGTGTGCAGCACCAGGGCGACGTCGCTCGGCTCTGCGGGACCGGGATTTGCGGGCGTGCCCTCGATCTCGCCGGCGAGATGGAACAGCCCGGCAGCCTCGTTGCTCCGCGGCGAGAGGCGCAGGACGGGAATGCCGCGCTTCTCCGCCACGCCCAGGGCGTCGCCGTCATAGTCGTCGGGGACGACGAGGGCCTTCGCGTTCAGATCGGAGAGGTAGAAGTCGTATTCGTCCGCGCGGTAGGCGGGATTGAGCGGCGCCGTCGTCGCGCCGCAGGCGATGGTCAGGAACGCCGTCGCCATCTCCGGCCCGTTGGGCAGCACGATCGCCACCCGGTCGCCGCGGCCGATGCCGAAGCCGTTCAGCGTCGCCACGATCTCGTCGGCGAAGGCGCCGAGGGCCTCGTGGGTCATGTCGGGCCGGTTCTCGCCGCCGATGGCGGGGGCGGCGGCGGCGCCGGTCTCCAGCAGGGCACGGACGGTGTCGGTCATGTCGGGCGGCCTCCCTCAGTGTTGCATGCAACACCTAGCCCAGAGGCGCGCCCCGGTCCATCCACCGCTGCAGCCTGTCGACATCCGCCCCGTGCAGCGCGAAGCGGCCGCGCCGCCAGGCGATGTCCTCGGCGGTGCGGGCGAACTCCTGCTCCAGCATCCACTTCGCCTCGCGGGCGCGCAGGCCGCCGCCGAAATCCTCCCCCAGGTCCGATTCGCGGTGGGTCGGGCCCAGCACGTCGGGCGTCAGGGGGCCGTGGCGGGCGACAAGAGCGCGGATATAGGCGGCGTCGATATGGCTGTAATTCGCCGCGATCTGGTTGGCGAAGACGCCGTAGTTCTCCTCGATCCTGCCGTCGGCAAGACCGGCCTTCTCGTGGGCGTCGCCGACGCCATGCTGTGCGAAGATGTCGCCCAGCCGCGCGAGCACACTGTCGTCCTGACGAAGGTGCTGGATGCAGGAGAAATCGGCCGGATCGTCGATGACGTTGGCCCAGATCACATGCTCCTGCTTGAGTTCGAGATCGAAATGCATCTCGAACGTGTGCTCCAGTTGCCCGAAGGCCTCCTCGACCGAAAGATCGCCTACTTCGCGCTCAAGTAGCAGGGTATCCTGGTCCAGCGGCAGGACGAGCACCGATACATTGTCGGGGCAGGGGAGGCTGTAGGCGAAATCCTCCCGGTAGGTGCGCTTCAGCACCGTCTGGACGCGGGGCCGGAATGTCTCACCGCGGTCCTGCTGGTCGTCGGTCAGGGTGTAGGAGGCGCTGATCGAGCCTTCGCGGGCCAGGGTGCCCTCGCGGGCCGTGAAGTCGCGGGCGAGCGCCACGGTCAGCCGCGGCGCGTCGACGAAATGGACTCGCTCCATCTGCACCCGCAGCGCGGCACGGCGGGCAATCTCGCAAAGCGGCCGTCCCGCCTGATGCTCGGTGAGGTTCACCGTTTTGCCGTACTTCTCGACGTCGCGGGTCAGCCAGAGGCCGAAGAACTTCTTTCTGAGCGCCCCCAGCGTGACCAGGCGCACCGGCCGCACGAGATGCGGCGCCAGGTGGCGGATGTCGTCCAGGATTTCGGCGTCCGACCGTTCGCCCTGCGCCGCAGGACGGTCAGGGTAGAGCAGGTCGCGGCTCGACGGCAGGCCCATGCCGGTGACGATGTCGCGGTCGGCGGCCCAGACGCCGCCCTTTTCCATCAGGGCCACGCGGCGCGCGACCCAGGCGGCGGCGATGCCGCGGAAGCCTATGGCGAAGAAGTGCTCCGCCAAGGGTCCGCGCCGTTCAGGCCCCGAGCACCGGGAACGAGCGGATGAAGTCCCGGACGCGCGGCTGGATCTCGGTGCGGAAGCGGTTGCCGTTGAAGACGCCGTAGTGGCCGACATCCGGCTGGACGTAGTCGAGCTGCTTCTTCTCGGGAATGTTGATGCAGAGGTCGTGCGCGGCCTGGGTCTGACCGATGCCGGAAATGTCGTCGTTCTCGCCCTCGACCGTGAACAGGGCCGTCTTGGTGATCTTCGACGGATCCACCTTGCGTCCCCGCCAGGTCATGTTGCCGTTCGGCAGGTCGAACTTCTGGAACACGGATTCGATCGTCTGCAGGTAGAACTCCGCGGTCATGTCGAGCACGGAGAGATACTCGTCGTAGAACTTGCGGTGCGCCGCCGCCGTGTCGCCGTCGCCCTTGACGAGGCTGTCGAACAGCCGCTTGTGGGCGTCGATGTGACGGTCGAGGTTCATGGTCATGAAGCCGGTGAGCTGCAGGAAACCCGGGTAGACAGACCGCATGAAGCCCGGATGAGGCATCGGCACCGACATGACGACATGGTTCTTGAACCATTCCAGCGGCCGGGAGGTGGCCAGTTCGTTGGGCACCGTCGGGCTCTTCCGCGGATCGATCGGGCTGCCCATGATGGTCAGCGTCGCCGGTGTGCAGGGATCGCGGTCCTCAGACATCAGCGCCGTTGCGGCGAGCACCGCCGGTCCCGGCTGGCAGACCGCCATCACATGGGTGTTCGGGCCCAGGACGTGCAGGAAATCCATCACGTAGTCGATGTAGTCCTCGAGGTCGAACTTGCCTTCGGAAACCGGAACCTGACGGGCGTCCCGCCAGTCGGTGATGAAGACCTCGTGCTCCGGCAGCATGGCCCGGACCGTGCCGCGCAGCAGCGTGGCGAAATGGCCCGACAGCGGCGCGACGATCAGCACCCTGGGCATGTCGGCCAGCTTGGCCGGGATCTCGGAGCGGTCCTTCTTGAAGTACTTGAGCTGCCCGAAGGGCTTGCGCATCACGATCTGCTCGCTCACGCCGACCCTCGTGCCGTTGACCATGACCTCGTCGATCTCGAAGGCCGGCTTGCCATAGCGGCGCGTGATGCTCTCGAAGACGTCCGCGGCGGCGGCGGCGGCGCGGCCCTGCATGGTGAAGGCCGCCGGATTCATCGGATTGCGCAGCGCGGCCTGCGTGAACTGGGCAGCCGTCCTGAACGGCGCGATCGCCGCGTGGTTCATTTCGTAGAGCTGATAGAGCACTTTGAGCCTGTTCCTTCCGTTCCGGATTCAGGATTCTGAATCCTGAGGAATTGCTATTGCACCGCACAATACCCGGTAGTTGTCAATCTTGTTACAGTCCGCGAATTGTGCACTGCCAAACTGAATCTGCTCTTAACGACGCCGCTTGCAAGGCGTTGCGTGACGCATGCGCGGTATGCCGATGCCGTCTGTTGCAGCGCGAAATGACGCGCCCGTGAGTGGTGCCGGCGCCGGAACAGGCTACCATCGCGTCGGTCTCATTCGTGAACGGAGCTCATGACATGCTTGCTCGCAGAACCGTACTGAAAGGCGCGGCGTCGCTGCCGCTGGCCGCCATCCTCGCCGATCCCCTCCTGTCGCGCGCGGCGGCGGCGACGCTCAACGAAACCGCCTTGACCACGCATGACGGCCGCACCGTGACCGGCTTCGTCGCCATGCCGGAGAAGACCCCCGCGCCGGCGATGCTGCTGATCCACGAATGGTGGGGCCTGAACGATCAGATCAAGACCATGGCCGACGAGTTCGCGAAGATGGGCTATGTCGCCGTCGCCGCCGATCTCTACGACGGCAAGGTGGCGACCGATCCGGGCAACGCGCGCGCCTACATGCAGCAGGTCGACGCGGCGCAGGCCACCGGCACGCTGGCCAGCTGGATCGACTGGATGAAGGCCCATGAGGCGGTCAACGGGAAGGTGGGCACGGTCGGATGGTGCTTCGGCGGCGGCTGGTCGCTGAACGCCTCCATCGCCCGGCCAGTGGACGCCACGGTGGTCTACTACGGGAATGTCGCCCGCGAGGCCGAAGCGCTGAAGCAGCTGAGGGGGCCGGTGCTGGGACACTTCGCCGAGCAGGACGAGTGGATCAACCACGAGATGGTGAGAAAGTTCGAGGCCGAGATGGCTCTCGCCGGCAAGGATGTCACCAGCTACTGGTACGATGCCCAGCACGGCTTCGCGAACCCCACCACGGCCCGCTACGACGCGCAGGACGCGATGCTCGCATGGGCCCGGACCCAGGATTTCCTGCTCGCCAATCTCGGCTAGGCCCCATGCCGGGAAGTTGCCGGCAGTTCGGCGCTCAGTCGCCGCAAGCTCCAATGACCGACCGGGAGATGCGGAGACTGGTCGGCCGACACGATCCGAACGAAGAAGGGCCCCGGCGTGCCGGAGCCCTTCGAGATCGTTCCGTTTCCGGTCCGGATCAGGTGGCGGCTTCCTCCACCGCATCCGCGTCGGCTTCCGCCGGCAGGGTCAGGTCGGCCGCTGCGCCGCGCTCGGCGCGGGCCTTCCTGATCTCCCGCTTCAGCCGCCGGGCGTTCAGCGACAGGTTCGCATCGGACTGCTTCAGGATGTAGTTGTCGATGCCCTCGTTGTGCTCGACCGAGCGCAGGGCATGGGTCGAGATCTTGAGGGTGACGGTCCGGCCCAGCGCGTCGGAGCCGAGCTTCACGCGCCGCACGCTCGGCAGGAAGCGCCGTTTGGTCTTGATGTTGGAGTGGCTGACATTGTGGCCGGACATCACGCCCTTGCCGGTCAGCTCGCACCGCCGAGCCATGTCTGGTCTCCCGTTCTGATCGAAATAAAGGGACGGTCTCCCGTCCCGCAATACCGAGCGGCGGTGTTTAGCGAAGCCGCCGCGGGCGGTCAAGCCTCCGAATGGCCGAGGAACAGCGCGCGCAGCGCATCCGCGGCCGCGCCGGGCGTCGCTTCGCCGCTCATCACCCGCGCTTCCCAGTCCGGCAATGCCGCCGCAACGCGCCGGTCGCGTGTCAGCGCGTATACCAGCCCGTCCGTCAGCTCCTGCCACATCCAGGCCTTGGCCTGTTCGGCCCGCTGCTTTTCGAGTGCGCCGGCTTCCGTCATCGCCTCGCGGTATTTCGTGATGTCGCGCCAGATCTCTTCGATGCCTTCGCCCTTCAGCGCGGAGGCCAGCCGCACCCTGGCGCGCCAGTGCGGCGTCTTCGGACGGATCAGGCCGAGCGCGCCGCGGTATTCCGTCGCCGCCCGTTTGGCCGCGGCCAGCAGATCGCCATCGGCCTTGTTGATGACGATCAGGTCGGCCAGCTCCATGACGCCGCGCTTGATGCCCTGCAACTCGTCGCCGCCGCCCGGCGAGAGCAGCAGCATGAACAGGTCGACCATCTCGGCCACGGTGGTTTCGGACTGGCCGACGCCGACGGTTTCCACCAGCACGACATCATAGCCGGCGGCCTCGACCAGAAGCATGGTCTCGCGGGTGCGCCGGGCCACGCCGCCCAGCGTGCCGCCCGAGGGCGAGGGCCGGATGAAGGCGTTTGGGTCGCGCGCCAGATGCTCCATGCGTGTCTTGTCGCCCAGGATGGAGCCGCCTGTGCGTTTCGACGACGGATCGACGGCCAGAACGGCGACCCGGTGGCCGGCGGCGGTCAGATGCTGGCCGAAGGCTTCGATGAAGGTCGACTTGCCGACGCCCGGCGTGCCGGAAATGCCCAGCCGGATAGCGCCGCCGGCCCGGCCGACCAGCTTTTCCAGAAGCTCCTGGGCCTGCGTGCGGTGATCGGCCCGGCTGGATTCGACCAGCGTGATGGCGCGGGCCAGGGCGCGGCGATTGCCGGCGGCGATGCGGTCGGCCATCTGCTCCAGATCGGGCGCGGTCACGATTTGGCTCCGGCGAAGGGCAGGGGCGCGGCCGTCTCGTCCAGCGGCCAGCGGGCGCGCGGCGCGGCCGCCAGCGGATCGGTGAGACCGAGGCGGAATCGCTCCACGCCGGCCCAGGCGACCATGGCGCCATTGTCGGTGCAGAGCTTGGGCGGCGGCGCCTTCATCTCGATGTCGCCGGCGCGCGCGGTCTCCAACAGGCGGCCGCGCAGATACCGGTTCGCGGCGACGCCGCCGGCCAGCACGAAGGCGTTCGGCGCCACACCCAGCTCGCGGCAGCGGCCGAGGGCCCGCCCGACGCGATCGGCCAGCACGTCGCCGATGGCGGCCTGGAAGCTGGCACAGAGATCGGCCAGATCCTGCGGCGCGGGGCGGGGTCCCAGCTTCTCCGCCACCTGGCGGACGGCGGTCTTGAGTCCCGAGAACGAGAAATCCAGCTCGGGCCGCCCCATCATCGGCCGGGGCAGGCCGAAGCGCGCCGGATTGCCGTCCGTCGCGCAGCGTTCCACAGCCGGACCACCGGGGAAGCCCAGGCCCAGCAGCTTGGCGGTCTTGTCGAAGGCCTCGCCCACCGCATCGTCAATGGTCGCCCCCAGCCGGCGGTAGTGGCCGACGCCCTCCACCAGCAGGATCTGGCAATGTCCGCCGGAGACGAGCAGCAGGAGATAGGGGAACCCGACCGGATCGGTCATGCGCACGGTGAGCGCGTGGGCTTCCAGGTGATTGACGGCGATCAGCGGCTTTCCGGCGGCGAGCGCCATGGCCTTGGCGGTGGTGAAGCCGACGATGACGCCGCCGATCAGCCCGGGTCCGGCCGTCGCTGCGATGGCGTCGACGCCGGCCAGCCCGATACCGGCCTCGGACAATGCGGCGGCGATCACGCTGTCCAGCTTCTCGACATGGGCGCGGGCGGCGATTTCCGGTACCACGCCGGCGAAGGGCGCGTGTTCATCGATCTGGGAGAAGACCACGTTGGACAGGATTGTCCCGTCGTCACGGACCACGGCGGCGGCGGTCTCGTCACAGCTTGTCTCGATGCCCAGTATCGTTGTCACCTGACGGCCCTTGACGCTGGCAATAGCGGAAGCGGGGAGGTAACACCGCCAACCATGAACGGACAAGCAAGTATGAAGATCGGTACCCGCGGCAGCCCGCTGGCGCTGTGGCAGGCCAACGAGGTCAAGCGGCGTCTCCATCAGGCGCATCCGGAGCTGCCGGACGAAGCGGTGGAGGTGGTCGTCATCACCACCACCGGCGACCGCATCCGCGACCGGGCGCTCGCGTCCATCGGCGGCAAGGGACTGTTCACGAAGGAGATCGAGGAGGCGCTCGCCGCCGGCGAGATCGACATGGCGGTGCATTCCATGAAGGACATGCCGACGGTCCTGCCGGACGGCATGGAGATCTGCTGCCTGCTGCCGCGCGAGGATCCGCGCGACGCCTTCATCTGCAACGTGGCCGAGGGTATCGCCGGTCTGCCTCACGGTGCCGTCGTGGGCACCGCAAGCCTCCGCCGCCAGGCGCAGGTGCTTCACCGCCGGCCAGACCTGAAGGTGATCACCTTCCGCGGCAATGTGGCGACCCGGCTGGAGAAGCTGGACCGGGGTGAGGTCGCCGCGACGTTCCTCGCCAATGCCGGGCTGATCCGGTTGCAGCGGACCGAGCGCATCACCGCCCTTATCGAGCCCGAAGAGATGCTGCCGGCGGTGGCCCAGGGCGCTGTCGGCGTCGAGATCCGCAGCGATGACGAAGCGACGCGGGAACGGCTGGCCGCGCTGCACGATACCGAGACCGAGTACGCGGTGACCGCCGAACGCGCCATGCTGGCCGCGCTGGACGGCTCCTGCCGCACCCCCATTGCCGGGCTCGGCCTGCGTCAGGCCGACGGCGAACTCTGGCTGCGCGCCGAAATCGTCATGCCGGACGGCAGCGACCGCCGGGCGACCGAGCGGCGCGGGCCCGTGTCCGACGCCTTCCGCATGGGCGACGACGCCGGACAGCAACTGAAGCGGGACGCCGGGCCGGCCTTTCTCGCGGAGATCCTTTGAGAATTCTGCTGACACGGCCGCGTCTCGACGCAGTGGAAACGGCCCGGGCGCTCGAGGCCCGCGGCCACCAGGTTCTGATCGATCCGGTACTTGATATCGTGCTGGAAGCACCCGACGGGCTGGACCTGCAGGGCGTGCAGGCCCTGCTGGCCACCAGCCGCAACGGTGTCCGGGCCCTTGCGGCGGCCACGCCGCGTCGCGACCTGCCACTCATGGCGGTGGGACGGAGCACGGCGGCGCTGGCGCGCGAATGCGGCTTTCCTGACGTGCGGGATGCCGACGGGGATGTCGATGACCTCACCCGCGTCGCAGTGGCCGAACTGGATCCCGCCGCGGGTCCGCTTGTGCATGCCGCAGGCGCCGAAACAGCCGGCGATCTCAAGGGCGCGCTCGCGGAATCGGGCTTCGAGGTCCGGCGGGAAGTGCTGTACCGCGCGGTGGCGAACGACCGGATTTCCGCGGAAGCGGCCGCGGCGTTGGTCGCCCGGCGGATTGACGCGGTGCTGTTTTTCTCCCCGCGGTCGGCGGAAGCCTTTGCTAGGGTGCTGGACAATATGGGACTGACCTCGGTGGCGGAGAGTCTTGTGGCCTTCTGCATCAGCCCCCGCGCGGCGGAGATCGCGCGGCGGCTCCCCTATCGGGTGGTTGTATCCGCCCCCCGCCCGAATCAGGATGCCTTGCTGTCCTGCGTGGACCGTCACGCCGCCGGCGAACGACACAGGTGAGTAGATGACCAGCGACGACAAGAAGAAGTCCGATCAGGGCTCCGAAGCCGCGGCGGACGGGACCGCCGGATCCGACAAGCAGACCGAAAGCGCGACGGCGGCGGGTGCCGGCGGCGGGAAGACCCCTACCGAAGCACAGGTCGCCGGCATGGAAGGCGCAGCCGTCTCCGTGCCCGACAGCGAACAGCGCGAAGAGGACGAGGCGAAGATGGCGGCGGACGACGAACCCGCCGCCGATCGGGCGGAGGAAACCGAGACCGTGGCGGCGGCGCGGCCACGCTCGGACGGCCTGGCCCGGATTCTGGCCGTACTGGCCCTCATCGGCGTCGGCGGCGTCTACGCGCTGACGCATGTCCAGCAGGTCCCGACGGGCAGCGCCCAGCGCCTCGCCCAGCTGGAACAGCGGGTCACGGACCTGGCCGAGGCCGGCCCGGCGGCGGCGCCGGAACAGGAGCCCGATCCGCGGGTGGCCACGCTGCAGTCCGATCTCGCGGCCTTGCAGGAGCGCGTGACCGGGCTCGCCGGTGAACTCGAAACGGCGCGGGCCGCCGGAGTGTCGGAGGATGCAGCGCAGCCCGCCGCGGCACTGGCCACGCGGCTCGGCGCGCTGGAGGACCGGCTCGGCGAACTGGGAACGCTGGAGGAGCGTCTGTCGGCGCTGGAGGACCGGCCTGCCGCGCCGGAGAGCCAGGGCCAGCCGCTTTCGGTCACCGTCGGCGACGGCGGCGGCCAGCAGGTGCGCGAACAGATGGCGGCGCTGGAAACCCGGCTGGACGATCTGAACACTGAACTGGCTGCGCTGCAGGCGCGCCAGGACGAGTTGCGCAACAGTCAGGCTGGACTTTCCGAAGATCTCGACAGCCGCATCCAGGCGGTCCGTTCGGACCTGACCGGCGCCCTGGAGCGGGAGACAGGCGACGTGATGGCCCGCCTGAACGACATTGCGGCGCAGGCCGAGGCGGCCGGCGAGGCCCGACAGGGCGAACTGGCCCGCAATGCGGCCCTGGTTCTCGCCATGGGACGCCTGCGCGACGCCGCCGCCGGCGAGCGTCCGTTCCCCGGGGCATGGGAAAGCGTCACCGCGCTGGGCGTCGACCCGGCGACCTATCCGGCGGTCGCCGAGGCGGCTGCGAGCGGTGTGCCTGCGCAGTCCAGCCTGCAGGAACGGTTTCCGGATGTGGCCGGCCGCGCCGTCGTTGCCGCCACCACGGGCGAGGATGACAGCCTGATCGGCGGCGCGCTCCGGCGCGTCGGCAACGTGGTGCGGGTGCGCCGTACGGGCGAACTGGAAGGGGACAGCGTCGAGGCCGTGGTCGCCCGCGCGGAGGCCCGGGTCCGCGAAGGCGATCTGCGCGCCGCGGTCACGGAACTGGAGACGCTCGACGGCGAGGCGGCCGAGGCCGTGGCCCCCTGGAAAGCCGACGCGGAGCGGCGGATCGCCCTGGAAGCGGCGATCGACGGCCTGCAGACGGCAGTCTATCAGAACCTGTCGAAGGACGGCTGATCCATGATCCGCCTGATCATCCTCTTCCTCGTCGTCGTCGCCCTGGCGGCGGTGGCGGCCTGGCTGGCCGACAATCCCGGCCGCGTTTCGATGCAATGGGGCGGCTGGCAGATCGATACTTCGGTCCCGGTCATCGTCGGCGCGCTGGCGATCCTGATCGGCGTTATCCTGCTGATCTACCGTCTGATCGGGTGGCTGCTGGCCGGGCCCGAGCGTATTCGCGGTTTCTTCCGCGGCAACCGCAGCGAGAAAGGTTACCGGGCGCTGACCGAGGGCATGGCCGCGATCGCTTCGGGCGATTGGCGGCGGGCGACCAAGGCCGCCGAGCAGGCAGACCGCTATCTCGCCAATCCGCCCATGGCGCTGCTGCTGAAGGCGCAGGCGGCGCAGCTCGCTGGCGACGACCGGCAGGCCGAGTCCCATTTCCGGGCGATGCTGGAAACCCCGGAGACCGAGCTCGTGGCCCTGCGCGGTCTGCTGATCCAGGCCGGACGGGCGGGTGATCACGACCGCGCACTGGAGCTTGCCGCCCGCGCTCACCGGCTCAGGCCCGACGCCGGCTGGGCCGTGCGGGCGCTGTTCGATCTGCAGTCCGCCGCCCGCGACTGGCGCGGCGCTCAGGTCACGCTCGCCGACGGCGTGCGCACGGCAGTCTACGAGAAGGAGGCCGCACGGCGTCTGCACGCTGTGATCGATACCGCCCTGGCGATGGAGAAGGAGGAGGCGGGCGATCTGAAATCCGCGCTCTCCTACGCCCAGAACGCCCTGAAGGAAGATCCGAATCACGTGCCGGCCGTGGTCGTCGAGGGCCGCCTGCAGGCCGCCGCCGGCCGGGAACGCCGGGCCACGCGTCATCTGGGGGAGGGCTGGTCCAGGCTGCAGCACCCCGATATCGCCCGGGCGATCATGGACCTGCATCCGGACGAGGATGCGGAAGCGCGGTTGAAACGGTTCGAGAAGATCACCGCCGCGGACGTGGACCATGCGGAGACGCAGCTCACCCTGGGGCGCCTGGCGCTGGACGCCGACCGGGTCGACCTCGCACGCGACTACGCCTACGCGGCGCTGGACCGGGCGCCGGTGGTCGACCAGCGCTTCTGCCGTCTGATGGTGGATGTCGCCGAACGCAGCGAGGGCGGCGCGGAGAAGGCGCGCGAATGGCTGGGCCGGCTGGCCGACGCCCCGCCGCCCGGCCGCTGGCAGTGCAGCGCCTGCAACGCCATCGCTCCGGGCTGGAAGCCGCTCTGCCCGTCCTGCGGCCATTTCGACGGGCTGGAATGGCGCGCGGCCGAGCCGCTGCGGGACGCGGTCCTTCTGGTGGAACGCGAGCACGAACCGACGAAGGTCGAGGCCCAGATCGAGGAAGCCGTGACGGAAGAAGATGCCCCGCCCACGCGAAACCGGGGTTCCGGCGGCTGACTCCTTGGCATAGTCTGCGCGCCGTCATCCATTCAGGGGAGGAAATCGAGATGATCGGAGTGGTTGCAACCATCAAGACGAAGCCGGGCGCCGGCGCGGATTTCGAGGCCACGGCAAAGCGGCTGGTCGAGGCCGTCAACGCCAACGAGCCGGGCTGCCTGTTCTACCGCCTGTTCCGGACCGAGAACGAGAACGAGTACAGGTTCCTTGAGGCCTACAAGGACATGGACGCCGTGCAGGCGCACCGCGCCTCCGACCATTTCCGCACCATCGGCAAGGAGATGGGCGCGTTCATGGACGGCCCGCCCGACGTCACCCGCATGGAAGGCGCCGAGTAGGCGAAGCCCCTTGCGCGGTCTCGTCTGCCGCGACTGGCGGCCCTTCGAGGAACTCGAGCTCGCCGACGACCTGCCCGAGCCGGAGCCCCGGCCGGACCAGGTCGTCATCGGCGTGCGCGCCGTCGGCATGTCCTTCGCAACCAATCTGGTGGTCTCGGGCCGCTATCAGCGCAAGCCGCCCCGGCCCTTCACACCGGGGACCGAGGTCGCCGGCGAGATCGTCGCCGTGGGCGCCGAGGTCGAGGGCCTGGCGCCGGGCGACCGGGTGATGTCCTTCGTCGACTGGGGCGGCATGGCCGAACGCGTCGCCATCTGGGGCGGTCAGGTCTACCGCATGCCCGACGGCTTGGACTTCCCCGAAGCCATACCGATGTTGTCGTCCTACGGCACGTCCTGGGGCGCGCTGCATCTGCGCGCCCGGCTGGAGCCCGGCGAGCGGGTGCTGGTACACGGGGCAGGGGGCGGCGTCGGCCTTGCCGCGGTGGAACTGTCGAAGGCGCATGGCGCCACGGTCATTGCCCGGGCCGGGACGGCGGAGAAGCGGGACTGGCTGAAGGACCGTGGCGCTGACCATGTTCTGGACAGCCGCACGGAAAACTTCAAGGACGAGGTGCTGGCGCTGACGGACGGGCAGGGCGTCGACGTGGTCTACGACCCGATCGGCGGACAGGTCTTCCACCAGTCGCTCAGGGCGCTGGATCGGGGCGGTCGAGTGCTCACCATCGGCTACGCCGCCGGCGAGATCCCGGAGATCGGCGTCAACCTGCTGCTGGTGAAGGACATCTCGGTGATGGGCTTCAACTGGGGCACCTACTGGGGCTGGAGCCCGAACGACGAACGGGTGCGGTTCTCGCCCGTGCGCCGGCGGGCGATGGACAGCCTGAAGGCGCTCTGGGCCGAGGGTGCGATCCACCCGCATGTCCACGCCGCCTGGCCGCTGGAGAGATTCCGGGAAGCCTGGGCCGAGGTGCGCGACCGCAAGGCGCTGGGGCGCGTGGTGCTGACGCCCTGACGGGCGGACGGGACGAGGCAACGCGCCCCTTGCCCGCCGCGCCGCGCCGGGCTATAGACGCGGCCCTGCCGGCACGAAAGGCCGGCCCGGCGCCGTCGTAGCTCAGCTGGTAGAGCAACTGATTCGTAATCAGTAGGTCGGTGGTTCGAGTCCACTCGACGGCACCATTTTCCCTTCCAGCATCATCCAATAACGTCCCGAAGAGCCGGGAAAGCTAGGGGTTTGACGCGGGGCTGTGGCCGACATGGTCCGGTGCTGTCCGTTGGTATCCCGCGAAAATGTTGGTATTGTTGTTGGCATCGGTCCCGAGACCATGCGCAGGATACCAACATGCCGCTGACAGATGCCAAGCTCCGCAACGCCCGCCCAGCCGAAAAGCCGACAAAAATTTCGGATGGCGGGGGACTGCATTTGCTGATCACGCCAAAGGGCTCGAAGCTCTGGCGGCTGGCCTACCGGTTCGCTGGAAAGCAGAAGACGCTGGCGATCGGGGCTTACCCGGCGGTCTCGCTGGATGCCGCGCGCACGGCGCGCCACGACGCCAAGCGTCTGCTGGCCGAGGGCATGGACCCGGCTGACCAGAAGCGTGCGGAGAAGCTGCGGGCGCGCAATGGCGCAGAGAACACCTTCCATGCGATCGGCGCGGAGTACGTCCGGAAGCTGGAGCGCGAGGGGCGCGCGCCGGTCACGCTCGAAAAGGCGCGATGGCTGCTCGGCATGGCGGAGACGAAGCTCGGCGGTCGCCCCATCGCCGATATCTCCTCGGCCGAAGTGCTGGAGGTGCTCCGGCAGGTCGAGGGGCGGGGACATCACGAGACGGCCCGCCGGTTGCGCAGCACGATTGGCAGCGTCTTCCGCTACGCCATCGCCACGGCGCGGGCCGAGAACGATCCGACCGTCGCGCTACGAGGGGCTCTCGTTGCGCCGAAGGTCCGGCACCGCGCGGCGATCACTGATCGCAGGGCGCTGGGCGGCCTGCTGCGCGCCATCGACGGTTTCGACGGTCAGCCGACCACCCGGGCGGCGCTGCAGTTGATGGCGCTGCTGTTCCCGCGGCCGGGCGAACTGCGCGCGGCCCGTTGGGCCGAGCTCGATTTCGACGAAGCGATATGGCGCATTCCGGCGGAGCGGACCAAGATGCGCCGCGAGCATCGCGTGCCGCTGGCCCCGCAGGCGGTCGCCATTCTGCGCGATTTGCGCGCGGTCTCCGCCAACGAGGCGCTGGTCTTTCCGTCCGTGCGTTCGGCCCGGCGGTCGATGTCGGAGAACACCCTCAACGCCGCCCTGCGCCGCATGGGCTATGCGAAGGACGAGGTCACGGCGCATGGCTTCCGCGCCACCGCCTCGACCCTGCTGAACGAGTCCGGCCGCTGGTCGCCCGACGTGATCGAACGCCAGCTTGGCCATGTCGAGAACAACGACGTCCGCCGTGCCTATGCCCGCGGCGAGCACTGGAGCGACCGCGTCGCGATGATGGCCTGGTGGGCGGATTTCCTCGACGCGGCGCGGACCGTCGGCGAGGTGGTGCCCTTCCCGCAGGAGGGCGCGACGGCCCGCGGCTCTGTCCGGAGTGCCGGCTGATGGAGGACATCGACTACTGGAGACTGACCGAGGAACTCACCATCGTCCAGGCCGCGTTGCTGGTGGCGGGCGAGGACCCTGCGAACCTGGCCGACGAAGTTGAACGACAGGCCGGCGATCTACGCCCGCCAAAGTACGAGGCGGTCAAGCACGCGATCATGCAGGCCCTCCTCAAGGAGCGGATTAGTGGGGAGTTGGTACCCGAACTCGATTACGATCAAAACGGCAACCCGACCGGCGGGATTCCGGGCACGGTCGATGTCCACCGCTCCCTTGTGAATATCGATTCCCTGCGCGCGTTGCTCGAACGGCGAGGATTCCGCAGCGGCTTCTTCTTTCCGGAGAAGGCTGGCCAGCCGGAATACCTGAACCCCGAACACCCGCACTACGCGCCGAAACTGGCGGCGGCGGTGAGAGCCTGGCTCGCCAACCAGAACGACGAGGACCTCAGGGGCAAGCACCCGAAGCAAGCTCTGCTGAAATGGCTGCGCGAGAACGCGGCCACCTATGGCTGGACGGACGATGACGGCAATCCGATGGAGTCGACCATCGAGGGCATCGCCAAGATCGCCAACTGGCAACAGAAAGGCGGCGCTCCGAAGACGCCGGGCCAGGAGGCAGGAGAGGACGCCACAACGGAAACCACCCCCGAAAACGACGAATCCGACATACCTTGCTAACTCTCTGAAAACAAAGGGGGTATGGTCGATGCGGCCGGATTGGGGCCCCATATTCTGATGGGAACCCGGGCCACATTGCCGTGAAAACGCGGCCGGGTTTTCTGCAATCCACCCGGCTATTCGCGGGCCGCCGGACGCCGAAATATCGCCTCGTCACTCATTGGACGAGGTCGAACCATGCACACCCTCCCCGAGACCGGCTATCTCCGGCTCAGCCAGATCATCGGCAACCCGAAGGCGGACCCGCCCCAGCCGCCCATCATCCCCGTCAGCAAGTCGACCTGGTGGGACGGCGTGAAGGCGGGGCGCTTCCCCGCGCCCGTCAAGCTGGGCCCCCGCATCACGGCCTGGCGCGTCGAGGACATCCGCGACCTGCTCCGCCAGTGGGGCAGCTGAGCATGGCCGCGGCCAGCGGAGGCAACTGGCGCGCGGTCAAGCGCCACCGCAACTACACGGTCGAGGAAGTCGCCCGGACTCTCGGTCGAGGCCGGGGCACCATCAGGCGCTGGATCGCGGACGGGTTGCCGGCGCTGACCGACCGGAAGCCCTTCCTGATCCTCGGCGAAGACCTGATTGCGTTCCTGAAGGCGCGCCGCCGTCCGCGCGCCCGATGCGGCCCGGGCGAGTTCTACTGCTTCCGCTGCCGGGTCCCGCGCCGGGCGGCGCTGGAGATGGCCGAGATCGTCGACCGCAACCCGTCCAGCGTCAATCTCAGGGCCCTCTGCGCGGTCTGCGAGACGCTGATGCACCGCCGCGTCGCCATCGCCCGCCTCGCCCCTTTCGCCGCCGGCATGGAGGTCTCGGGCCCGCAGGCTCCGACACACATAGGGGAGCCCGCCGGTCCCTGTGTGGATGACCACTTCGACAAGGAGCCTCAAACCCATGCGTAAGCACCACCCCGAAAACGAGCGGATCAAGCGCCGTTATCTCACCTATCTGCGGGAGGCGAAGCGCCTTTCCGAGACCTCCGTCGACCAGGCCGCGGCCGCCATCGCGGCCTTCGAGGCGTCGACCGGATTCCGCGACTTCAAGCGGTTCCATATCGAGCAGGCGCGGAAGTTCAAGCGCGATCTGGTCGAGCAGATCAATCCGGCGACGGGCAAGCCGCTTGCCAAGGCGACCGTTCACGCCCGGCTGATGGCCCTGAAGGCGTTTGTCCAGTGGCTGGCCGACCAGCCCGGCTATCGCTCCCGCATCCGCTATTCGGACGCGGACTACTTCAACCCCTCGGCCAACGATTCCCGCATCGCCCGCGCCGTCCGAGAACGCCCGGTCCCGACGGTCGAACAGATCAGACACGTCCTGGCGACCATGTCGGCCGATACCGACATCCAGCGCCGCGATCGCGCTCTGGTCGCCTTCACCCTGTTGAGCGGCGCGCGCGACAACGCCATCGCGTCGATGTCGCTGAAGCACGTCGACGTCGCCCGCCGCCTTGTTCACCAGGACGCGCGGGAGGTCCGCACCAAGCGGGCCAAGACCTTCTCCTCGTCCTTCTTCCCCGTTGGGGACGACATCGAGGCCATCGTGACCGATTGGATCGACCATCTGAGGACCGTGCTGCTGTTCGGCGATGACGACCCGCTGTTTCCCGCGACCCGCGTCGCGCCGAACGGCGACGGCGTTTTCGCCCCGGCCGGGCTCGACCGCCGCCACTGGAAGAACGCCGGCGCGATCCGCCGCATCTTCCGCGAAGCCTTCGAGGCGGCCAGCCTGCCCTATTTCAACCCGCACAGCTTCCGCAATACGCTGGCGCGGCTGGGCGAGCAGGTCTGCCGGACGCCGGAGGAGTTCAAGGCCTGGAGTCAGAACTTCGGCCATGAAAAGGTCCTGACGACGTTCACGAGCTATGGTGCCGTCGCGCCCCACCGGCAGGCGGAGATCATGCGCAGCGTGCGCCTGCCGTCCAGCGATCGTGAAGACGAGCTGGTGCGCCGCATTGCGGAGGCGGTACGGACAAGCCGATAATGCGCCGCAGAGTCGGCCGCACAACCGGGGGAATGAGATGAACGCCGTCGAGATCGAGGAGGCCATATCGGCGCTCGCCGGGCAGCCGTTCGATCCGGCCGAGTTTCCGTTCGCGTTTCTCGAGGCTTTCGGGCGGAAGCCGGTCGAGATCAAGCGCCTCAGAAAGGGCGATTCGAACCGGTCCGACCTCGGCGGCGTGCTCCAGCGCAACCACATCCACATCAAGACCTGCGATGAAGGAACCGTCGCGGAGACCCTCCAGGCGTTGAAGGACAGTCCGGCGACCAATACCGCGCGCAACCGCGTGCGCTTCATCCTGGCAACTGACGGCCGTGAGTTCCACGCCGAGGATCTGAGCAGCGGGGAAGTAGTCGTCTGCGGCTATGGCGAGTTCGCCGACCACTTCGGCTTCTTCCTGCCCTTGGCCGGCATCACGACCGTCAAGCAGATCCGGGAGAGCGCGTTTGACATCAAGGCGACCGGCCGCCTGAACAAGCTATACATCGAACTGCTGAAGCAGAACCCGGACTGGGGCGCGGCCGACCGCCGCCACGACCTGAACCATTTCATGGCGCGGCTGATCTTCTGCTTCTTCGCCGAGGACACCGGCATCTTCAACGGCGCGGACCAGTTCACCGCGACGGTCACGCAGATGAGCGACGGCGACGCCTCGAACACACACGAGGTCATCGCCGAAATCTTCCGGGCGATGAACACCCCGACCCGGCACGGGGGCACTCTGAGCAACCGCCATCGCAGGGCAGCCGGCATCCCCGCCTGGGCGGATGTCTTCCCCTATGTGAACGGGGAGCTGTTCTCCGGCTCCCTCGATGTCCCGCGCTTCAGCAAGGTGGCGCTGGGGTATCTCAGAAACATCGGCCGCCTGCCCTGGGACCAGATCAACCCGGACATCTTCGGCTCCATGATCCAGGCCGTCGCCGACGACGAGGAACGCGGCGCACTGGGCATGCACTACACCAGCGTGCCGAACATCCTGAAGGTGCTGAACCCACTGTTTCTCGACGACCTCCGGGCGCAACTCGACGAGGCCGGCGACAATGGGCGCAAGCTGTTGAACCTGCGCCGCCGCATGGCGCGGATCAGGGTCTTCGACCCCGCCTGCGGGTCCGGCAACTTTCTGGTCATCGCCTACAAGCAGATGCGGGAGATCGAGGCGGAGATCAACAGGCGCCGCGGCGAGGAAGACCGAAAGTCGGACATCCCGCTCACGAACTTCCGGGGCATCGAGATCCGCGATTTCGCCGCCGAGATCGCGCGCCTGGCGCTCATCATTGCCGAATACCAGTGTGACGTCGCCTATCGCGGTCAGAAGGAAGCCTTGGCCGAGTTCCTGCCGCTCGACGCCGAGAACTGGATCACCTGCGGCAACGCCCTCCGGCTGGACTGGCTGAGCATCTGCCCGCCGACCGGCACAGGCGTGAAGACCCATGGTGATGACCTGTTGCAGGAGCCCCTGGACCAGCCTGCGATCGATTTCGAGAACGAGGGTGGCGAGACCTATATTTGTGGAAATCCGCCCTACAAAGGGCGCAACAAAAAGGAGGCAGGCGAAAGGAGCGACACCGAGCACGTTTTCTCTCAATATTCGGGATCATTCGCCTCTCTCGACTATGTTGCAAACTGGTTTGTGAAAGCATGTCATTTCTGCAACGCTACTGAGGCATCTGCCGCTTTTGTGGCAACGAACTCGATATGCCAAGGCGAGCAAGTCGCTCTACTTTGGCCAGTGGTTTTTAGCGAAGGTTTTCGCATTTCTTTCGCTCATACACCCTTCAAGTGGTCGAATCTGGCTAGTGACAAAGCCGGTGTGACTGTAGTGATCGTCGGAATATCGAAAACACCTGGCGGCGCTTTTCTATATAGCGATTCAGAGGTGTGGAAGGTTAAGGAGATTGGTCCGTACTTGGTGCCAAATTCTTCTGTGTTCATTGAGCAAAGAACCAAACCTCTATCTCAGGTAAGCGAGATGTATCTGGGAAATATGGCCAAGGACGGTGGCAACCTAATTATGACCGCCTCTGAAGGACGTGAGTTGGTAGAGAAAATTGGTTCTGATGCGCACTTTGTGCGAAAATTCTTTGGCTCGGAGGAGCTTATCCACTCAAAGCCGAGAGCGTGTATCTGGATTGATGAGCGGCAGAAAAATATTGCTATAAGTTTCCCAGAAATAACATCACGCATTGAAAAGGTGCGCCAGTTCAGGGTGGCTAGCAAAGCGGCATCTACACGAGCGCATGCCAAAACGCCTTATCGCTTTGTCCAAATGTCTGCGAAAAATGGAGATAGGGCGATTATTGTGCCGCGGGTCTCATCTGAGAGCCGACCATATCTGCCTGTCGATTATTTCCAGGCCGGACCAATTATCGGCGATAAATGTTTTGCAATCTATGATGCTGATCTTTGGAATTTAGCGTTAATCGCGTCGAAGATGCACATCGTTTGGATTGGAACAGTATGCTCACGTCTAGAGATGAGATTTTCTTACGGAAATAAGCTTGGCTGGAACACCTTTCCTGTCCCCAAATTGACTGAAAAGAACAAGGCCGACCTGACCCGCTGCGCCGAGGACATCCTGCTGGCGCGGGAGGCACATTGGCCCGCGACCATTGCGGACCTCTATGACCCGGAGAAGATGCCCGACGATCTGCGCGCGGCCCATGACCGCAATGACGAGGTGCTGGAGCGCATCTATATCGGCCGCCGTTTCCGCAACGACACCGAACGGCTGGAGAAGCTGTTCGAGATGTACGCGAAGATGACAGGGAAGGCGGACCAGCCGGACCGGCGGGCGTCGTGAGCGATGCCCGCGGATACCCGCCCGGCGGCGATGCGCAGGCGATCACGCGCATCGCAAATGAACACTATGGCGGCTTCGAAAAGCTGTTCGAGGCGCGGGGCTGGCCGGAGCGTGGAGCCCGGATGATGCCGGCGGTCCAGCGGCGCGTCGCAGAAGCCTATGGTTCTGTCCGAGCGTTCGAGAGGGCTCATGCCAGCCAATTGATGCCCCCTCTCGACGCGATCAATGCCGATCCACCGAATGTCTGGCTGACCAGCTTCTACGGGTTCGATCCGGACGCCTGGGGGTTCGTGGGCTTCACGCATGAGCGCGCGCGGCGGAAATTCGTCGGCGAAAGCGAACCCGGCGTTCTGATGGTCGTCTACGGAACCAGCAAGGCGCTCCCGGCCGAGAGAAGGAAAGTGCTCGGGCTGCTGCAATGCTCGCATCAGCTCGGCACTGCCGAAGAGTTCATGCATCCGACAGAATGGCGCGACAAGGTGGCCGACCCCGATCGGGCGGACAAATGGAACCATGCTGTGCGGGTTGTCCGTGCATGGCGTGTCACGCCCGAGACCCGAATGGATGTTGAGGAATTTGCCCCCCAATCGACCGCCGCCGGCGCATGGCGGCATATCGGAGCGCAAGGTGTCCGCCTGGAGCGAGACGAGGCCGGCCGGCTGCTCCACCTTGACCTGAGCGAAGTGGATGTATTCGGCCAGAACCCGATCGTCGGGGCGTCTGTGGCCGCCGCGCCCGAAATCCTGTCGCCGAGCAAGGCCGGCCCGGTGTCGCAAACTCCGTTCACGACGCGGGAATCCGAAGGCCCGAAGCATCTCTATGTCCTGCGTCTGATCGGTTCTGCTGATGACTTCCTGGGCCGGTCCGCGGGCGGGAAATTCATCGTCAAGGCCGGCTTCTCGAAGAGTCCGATGACCCGTTGCGACGATCACAATCGGGCTTTGCCGCGCGGCGCCTTCAGATGGGAAGTGCTCCATTCCGGCGCGGCGCTCGGGTATGATGCGCACCCCAGTTCCGATCATGCGAAAGCGGGCGAACGTGCGATGCAGGAAGTGCTTTGTGGCGGACCCCGTGGCGAGTCGCTCGGCGGCGAGTTCTTTCTTGCCGAACCAGCCCTGATCGACATGGCATGGGACACGGGCAACGCCGCAGCGAGGAGATTTCGGCGATGAGACAGAAGATCGCTCCTTCCGTCTCCGTCACCTATGCCCGGAACGGTTCCTCGACGCGGTCGAACGAACTCGGCATGCGGCCGATGCAGGAACGCGCCTATGAGAAGCGGGGCGAGCAGTACCTGTTGATCAAGTCGCCGCCGGCGTCGGGGAAGAGCCGGGCGCTGATGTTCATCGCGCTGGACAAGCTGCACAACCAGGGCCTGAAGCAGGCGATCATCGTGGTGCCGGAGCGGTCGATCGGGGCCAGCTTCGCCGATGAGGCGCTTTCGGCGTCCGGGTTCTGGGCGGACTGGACCGTCGCGCCGAAGTGGAATCTCTGCAACGCGCCGGGCAGCGAGGGCGGCAAGGTCAATGCGCTCGGCGCGTTCCTGGACAGCGACGACAGGACCCTGGTCTGCACCCACGCCACCTTCCGCTTCGCCGTGGACAGGTTCGGGGTCGAAGCCTTTGACGACCGCCTGATCGCCGTTGACGAGTTCCATCACGTCTCGGCCAACCCGGACAACAGGCTGGGGGCGCACCTGGCGGAGTTCATCGCCCGCGACCGGTGCCACATCGTCGCGATGACCGGTTCCTACTTCCGGGGCGATGCGGAGCCCGTCCTTGGTCCGGAGGACGAGTCCAGATTCGATACGGTGACCTACACCTACTACGAGCAGCTCAACGGCTACACCTGGCTGAAGGCGCTCGACATCGGCTATTTTTTCTACACGGGGTCCTATGTCGACGACATCCTGAAGGTGCTCGATCCGGCCGAGAAGACGATCATCCACATTCCCTCCGTCCAGTCCCGCGAGAGCACCAAGGACAAGTTCAGGGAGGCGGAGCATATCATCCAGGAACTGGGCGAGTGGCAGGGAAGGGACCCCGATACCGGCTTTCACCTGGTCTGGACCGCCGAAGGGCGGACTCTCCGGATCGCCGACCTGGTGGACAATGAACCGTCGAAACGCGAACGGGTGTCGGCCGCGCTCAAGGACCCGGCCCGGAAGAACGACCGCGACCATGTCGACATCATCATCGCGCTGGGCATGGCCAAGGAGGGCTTCGACTGGATCTGGTGCGAACACGCGCTGACGGTCGGCTACCGCTCCAGTCTGACGGAGATCGTCCAGATCATCGGCCGTGCGACCCGCGACGCCGAGGGAAAGACCCGCGCCCGCTTCACCAACCTGATCGCCGAGCCCGACGCTTCCGAGGAAGCGGTGACGGAAGCGGTCAACGACACGCTGAAGGCGATCGCGGCAAGCCTGCTGATGGAGCAGGTGCTCGCCCCCCGGTTTAATTTCTCGCCGAAGCGGCCCGACAGCGGCCCGATCGAGGGTTATGACTACGGAGAGGGCGGCTACGACCCCGACAAGCCAAATGTGGGCTTCAACGAGGACACCGGGCAGTTCCAGATCGAGATCAAGGGGCTTGCGGAGCCGAAGAGCGAGGAAGCTGAGCGCATCTGCAAGGAGGACCTCAACGAGGTGATCGCGGCCTTCGTCCAGGACAAGACGACAATCGAGCGTGGCATGTTCGACGAGGAGACGATTCCCGAGGAGCTGACCCAGGTCCGGATGGGCAAGATCGTCAAGGACCGTTACCCGGAGCTGGGTGAAGAGGATCAGGAGGCCGTCAGGCAGCACGCCGTCGCGGCCCTGAACCTGACGCAGCGCGCGAAGCAGACAATACTGGGCGGTGGAGGGGCCGGCGAAGAGGGCGAGGTCAAGGCCAACACCGCGCTGATCGACGGCATTCGGAAACTGGCGATGGATGTTCGCGAGCTGGACATCGACATGATCGACAGGACGAACCCGTTCGGCGAGGCCTATGCGATCCTGTCCAAGACCATGAACGAGAAGCGGCTGAAGGAGATCGAGGCGGTGATCGCGGCCAAGAAGGTGAAGATGACGCCGGAGGAGGCTCGCGACCTCGCCAGGCGCGCCTTGCGCTTCAAGCAGGAGCGGGACCGCCTCCCGTCCATTACCTCCCCGGATGCATGGGAGAAGCGTATGGCCGAAGGCGTCGCCTTCCTCGCTCAGATGAAGCGGGACGCCGCCAATGGCTAAGAGCTTTACGGATGAAGACGACGCCCTGCTGTCCGAACTCGGGGTCGAAGTCGAAACTGCCCGGCCGGCCCGGCTGACGCCGCGCCAGGAACGCATCATCGCGGGGTTCGAGGACATACAGCGCTTCGCCGAGGAACATGGCCGCGCCCCGCAGCACGGCGAAGGGCGGGACATCTTCGAGCGCCTCTACGCTGTCCGTCTGGACCGCATACGGGCGCTGGAGGAGTGCCGTTCCCTTGTCGCGGACATGGATCATCAGGGGCTGCTCACGGCCAGTCCCGAGCCGGCCCCTGCCGATCGATCCGAACTCGACGACGATGAGCTGCTGGCTGAACTGGGAGTCGATGCGGACCAGTCGGATGAGTCGGTCACCGCACTGCGCCACGTCCGCCCCTTTGCCGAGAAGCGTGCGGCTGAGGAAATCGCCAATCGCCAGCCATGCAGGGATTTCGCAACCTTCAAACCCCTGTTCGAGAAGGTACAGGAGGAGCTTGATTCCGGGATGCGGGAGACCCGCCCCTTTGAACTCAAGGCCGAGATCCAGCAGGGCAGGTTCTTCATCGTCGGCGGTCAGAAGGCCTATGTCGCGGAAATGGGCGAGATCACGACGACTGAGCATGGGCGCACGGATGCGCGCCTGCGGGTCATCTTCGACAACGGAACCGAGAGCAACATGCTCATGCGGTCGTTGCAGCGCGCGCTGAACAAGGACGAGGCAGGCCGACGCATTACCGAGCCCGTCGCGGGGCCCCTGTTTGCCAAGACGGCGGCTGACGGCGACGAAGCCAGCGGCACGATCTATGTGTTGCGGAGCAGGTCCGATCATCCGACCGTCGCCCGGAACCGCGATCTGGTCCACAAGATCGGCGTCACCAACATGAACGTGGAAAGGCGCGTGGCCGGCGCGCGGCTCCAGCCCACCTTCCTCATGGCCGACGTCGAGGTCGTCGCCACCTACGAGCTTTACAACATCAACCGGACAAAGCTCGAAAACCTCATCCATCGGATTTTCGATCCGGCCCGGCTGACAATCGAAATCCGCGATCGGTTCGGCAATCCCGTCACGCCCAGAGAATGGTTCCTGGTGCCGCTGTTCGTGATTGACGACGCTGTGGCGAAGATCAGGGATGGCAGCATCGTCGACTACGTTTACGATCCGGATAGTGCCTCACTGAAAGTCAGGGGGGAGGGCGGCGCAGCGGACTGAAGCCGCTGGCGGTGATCGCTTCGCCGACGATTCAGCGCCCAGTTGTTGGTATTTTTGTTGGTATCCTCGATCAAATGCGCTGAAAATATAACGCTAAATCAATTTGATGTGCGTCAAATGCGATGCCACTCGACACCATTTAACTTCTTGAAATTAAGAAATTTTCCAAACGTATCCACGGCGGCATGGTTCGGTTTTCGTCACTGGTCCCCGCCGGTCCACCGCGAGCGCCAACTTCCGCGATCATCTCTGCCAAGCGACCGATCGCTTGATGCGCATGCCGGTCGGACGCGCGGACATAGCGATCCATCCCGTTCGACATTGCAGGCGGGGGCATATCTCGCGCGGACGAATGGGTCCCATCGGCGGCGGACACGGTTCGAAGAGCGCCGCCGTCGCCGGACCGCCGTCGGCCATGATTGCCATGAACAATATCCTTCGCGCCGTCGTGCCTGGACGTTTCGAGTGTGCGGGTGAACTTGGCCGATGGCGCGAGCTCGGTCGGCGGCGCGTTGCTGACCTTCTCCGTCGTCACGATGCCGAAATCACAGCAATGACCGGACGGCAAAACGGCCCGTGCCTAGGCGCGATGGCCAAGTGCCGCACGCATCGCGAAAATCGATTTGAAATTCGATCAACTTCCACGATTGCGGCCCTCCGGAATGCGCACTTCATTTGCTTCCCGGAATGGATGTTCATGAAATAGGCCTTGTTTAACAATTCCCTAACGCCATTCGTCGTGGTATTCATGTAGTTGGGGTCGGGGAGCTCAGCAGAGGGGCTCTCCACGATGGCAGGCAATTGGTGGCGTCGCGGGCGGCGCAACGACGGCGACGATTCTCTATCTGGGAGCAACTGGCGCGACAAGCTTGAGGGGGATGGCGGCGACGACACGCTGCTCGGCCTCGGTGGCGACGACCGGCTCTACGGCGGTCGCGGCGATGACATGCTGTTCGGCGGCGATGGCGATGATCGCGCAGAGGGCGGCGATGGCGACGACACCATCGACGGTGGCGCAGGTGACGACCGGCTCGACGGCGATGATGGAAACGATGCGATTTCCGCCGGCTCGGGCGACGACCGGGTCGATGGGGGCCGGGGCGACGACTCCATAGATGCAGGCGATGGCGACGACCGGGTCGATGGCGGCCGGGGCGACGACTCCATATATGCGGGCGCGGGCACGGACCGGATCGACGCCGGCAAGGGCGACGACGCGGTTTCCGCCGGCGCGGGCGATGACCGTGTCGATGGCGGACATGGCGATGATTCCCTCGATGGCGGCGATGGCGATGACAGGCTCGATGGCGGCCATGGCGACGATCTGATCGTCGGCGGTCAGGGCGACGACCGGATCGACGGCGGTCATGGCAACGATACGATCCAGGGTGACGGTGCCGGGTTTGCCGATTTCGCGGCACCATCGGAACTGAGCCGCGGCGCGGCCGGCACCTATGATGTCACGGGCCTCGATACGGTGGTGCTGGATATCGATCTCATCGGTGGCAGCGCCGGCTTCGACAACGGTTTCGGATTCTACCTGGCCGACGCCTCGGGCAATCCGATCGGCGGGCGCATCGTCTTCGACAACGTGAAATGCGCCGATGACGATGCCGGCGATGACGTCAGGACCATCACGCTCGACGCCGCCGACCTGGCGGGCGCGGCTTCGCTCGGCTTCTTCCTCATTCCCGACGGGGGCGACCGCAACCGGCGTCTGGACGACGGCGACGCCGTCAGCTTCCACCAGGACGGCTCGGGCGACTGGCGCGCCGTCTCCGGGGGGCGGGAACTGAATTCCGCCTATGGCCGCGACACGATCTTCTTCTCCAACCCGGCGCTGAACAGGGACGGCATCGACCACGAGACCGACAACGGTCTCGCCGGCAATTCCGCCTGGGAGGATCTGCTGGGCGGCGGCGACAACGACTACAACGACGTCCTGCTCGATATCCGTGTGCTCGACGGGCCGCTGCCCGCCTTCGACGACACGATCGACGGCGGTCATGGCGACGACGTCATCGACGGTGAGCGCGGCGACGACCGCATGGACGGCGGTCACGGCGACGACCTGCTGGACGGTGGCTCGGGCAACGACACCGTCGACGCCGGCCACGGCGATGATGTCGCGGTCTACGTCATGGCGGAGAACGGTGGCGCCACGGACGTCTACGACGGCGGAAAGGGTCGCGACACGCTGGACCTGCACCTGACGGAGGCCGAGGCCCGCGCGCTGGCCGACGACATCGCCGCCTTCGAGGACTTCCTCGCCGACAACGGTCATTCCGGCTGGCACTGGGGCTGGGGGCGGCATGGCCGCAATGACGACAGCTTCGAGTTCGAGGCGATCGACCTGACCGCACGCAATTTCGAGGCGCTGAACGTCACCATCACCAATGTCGATCCGGAGGCCGGCGACGATCTCGTCGAGACCGACGAGGACACGCCGGTCCTGATCGACGTGCTGGCCAACGACAGCGACGGTGACGGCGACGCGCTGACCGTGGTCGCGGTCACGCAGCCGGCCAACGGCACGGTGGCGATCATCGGCAACAAGGTGCTGTTCACGCCGAACGCCGACTACAACGGCCCGGATTCCTTCACCTACACCGTCTTCGACGGCGTCGACGGCTATGACACGGCCACCGTCAGCCTGACCGTCAACGCGGTCAACGACGCGCCGACGCTTGCGGGGACCGCGGCCTCGGCCGAAGAGGACGGCGCCGCGATCACCGTCGATCTCGCCGCGCTCGGGGGCGACGTCGATGCGGACGACGACGGGACGAGTCTGTCCTACGCGGTCGTCGGCGCGCCGGCGGAAGGCGCTGCATCCATCAGCGGCACCACGCTCGTCTTCGATCCCGGCGCGGACTTCCAGGACCTGGCCGAAGGCGAGACCCGCGATGTGGTCGTGCAGGTGCAGGCGACCGACAGCCACGGCGCGGTCTCCACGGTCGAGGACGTTGTCGTCACCGTGACCGGCGGCAATGACGGCCCGACGCTGGCCGGCGCGGCCCTCGCGGCGGACGAGGACGGCGCGGCCGTCACTCTGGATCTCTCGGATCTCGGCGCGGATATCGACTCCGACGACGACGGGACGAGTCTGTCCTACGCGGTCGTCGGCGCGCCGGCGGGAGGCTCGGCCTCGGTCACGGGCACGACGCTCACCTTCGATCCCGGCGCGGACTTCCAGGATCTTGCCGAGGGCGAGAGCCGCGACGTCGTCGTGCAGGTGCAGGCGACCGATGGCCATGGCGCGGTCTCCACCGTAGAGGACGTCGTGGTGACGGTGACTGGCATCAATGATGGTCCGGTTGCCGCGGCGGACGCACTTACCGTGACCGAAGACAGTTCGGCCATCGTCTCCGTGCTCGCCAACGACACCGACGCCGACGCGACCGACACGCTCGCCGTGACGGCCGCCTCCGCGCTGCACGGCGCGGTCACGATCAATCCGGACAACACGCTGACCTACACGCCGGCCCCGAACTTTCATGGCGTCGACACGATCACCTACACGATCAGCGACGGCCTTCTGGCCGATACCGCCGAGGTTGCGGTCACGGTGGTCAACGATAACGCAGATGCGCTCTTCACGGCGGATGGCGACACGGTCCACCTGAACGATGTCACGATCTTCGACTACGACGACGGCAACACGTCCCAGGCGGGCGACGGCGACGATCACGTGACCCTGCCGGCCGACGCGGGCGAGGCGACCGAGGCCGGCTATGATGCCGGCGGCGTCTTCGACGCGGGCGCAGGCGACGACACGGTCCTGGGCGGCGGGCTCGGCGATACGGTCGAGGGCGGCGGGGGCGACGATGTGCTTGCCGGCGACGCCGGCGATGACCGGCTGTTCGGCGAGGACGGCGCGGATGATCTCGATGGCGGCGACGGTCGGGACACGCTGTTCGGCGATTCTGGCGATGACATCCTTGGTGGCGGCGAAGGCGGCGATTCCCTGTTCGGCGGCGACGGTTCGGACAATGCGGACGGCGGCGCAGGCGACGACTTCATCTTCGGCGATGGCGGCGACGACACAGTTTCCGGCGGCGCGGGCGACGATTTCATGGCCGGCGGCGACGGCGTGGACACCGCCGACTACAGTGAGGAGACGGCCGGCGTCAGCGTGGATCTGGGGGCTGCCACCGGCGTCGACGGCTCGGGCGGCGTCGACACGCTGATCGGTTTCGAGAACCTCGCCGGCGGTTCGGGCGGCGACACGCTGTCCGGCGATGTCGGCGCGAACGCCATCGACGGCGGCGATGGCAATGACAGCCTCTCGGGCGACGCCGGATCGGACACGCTGATCGGCGGCGAGGGCGACGACAGCCTGGATGGCGGCGACGACGCCGACAGTCTCTCGGGGGGCGCGGGCCAGGACGTCATCGCGGGCGGCGCGGGCGACGACACGGTGGATGCGGGCGCGGACTCGGATTCCGTCGACGCGGGCGACGGCGACGATGCGGTCGATGCCGGCTCCGGAGATGACACCGTGCTCGGCGGTGCAGGCGACGACACGGTTGTCGCCGGCGAAGGCAGCGACTCGGTCGATGGCGGAGAGGGCAACGATTCCCTCGATGCCGGTTCGGGCGATGACACGGTCGCCGCTGGCGTGGGCGACGACTTCGCCGATGGCGGCGACGGCAATGACAGCCTCTCGAGCGACGCCGGATCGGACACGCTGATCGGCGGCGCGGGCGACGACACGGTGGATGCGGGCGCGGACTCGGATTCCGTCGACGCGGGCGCGGGCAATGACGTGGTCGATGCCGGAACCGGAGACGACACCGTGCTCGGCGGTGCAGGCGACGACACGGTTGTCGCCGGCGAAGGCAACGACGCTGTCGATGGTGGCGACGGCAACGATTCCGTCGATGCTGGCTCCGGCGATGACACGGTCGCCGCTGGTGCGGGCGACGACTTCGCCGATGGCGGCGACGGCAATGACAGCCTCTCGGGCGACGCCGGATCGGACACGCTGATCGGCGGCGCGGGCGACGACAGCCTGGACGGCGGCGACGACGCCGACAGCCTCTCCGGCGGGGCCGGGGCGGACGTGATCGCGGGCGGCGCGGGTAACGACACAATCGATGGCGGCGAGGGCAATGACTCGCTTCTGGGCGGCGGCGGAGACGACAGTTTCCTGACCGGGCCGGGCGACGATGTCATCGACGGTGGCGAGGGCGTCGACACTGTCACCTTCTCCGGTGATTCCGACGACTATGACGTTATCTTCAACGATGACGGCACGGTCACGATCACCGATACGGTCCCCGGCCGAGATGGCGTCACAATCCTTGATGGCGTCGAGACTGCGGAGTTCGGCGACGGTACCTTCTTCACCGACGGCACCAACAACGGGCCGGAGGCGGCGGACGACTCGGGCGCGACCGACGAGGACGTCCCGGTCAACATCGACGTCCTGGCCAACGACGTCGATTTCGACAGCGACCAACTGAGCGTCTCGGCAGCCAGCGCCGCCAATGGCACGGTGGTCATCGAGGCGGACGGCACGCTGACATATTCCGGCAGCCAGGATTTCAACGGCGTCGACACGATCACCTACACGGTGAGCGACGGCCGCGGCGGGGCCGACACCGGCGAAGTCACCGTCACGGTGAACGCAGTGAACGATGCGCCGGTGATCGACGTCGGCGCCTCCGACCTGACGTCGGAACTGACCGTCGGCTTCACCCGGACCGCAAGCCTGGACGCCAACGATCTGCTGGCGAACTTCGTCGATCCGTCGCGCAGCGCGGTGGTCATCGACGAGGGCGGGATCGACGTCCTGCATGTGGGCACGGGCGCCGTCACACGCCTGCCCATGATCGAGATCCCGGTCATCGCGGCGGGCGAGGTGGGCGCCAGTACGCGGATCAGCATCGATCTCGATGCTGTCGTCCAGCGTGCCGGCGGCGACCAGGACATGCTCTTCGGCGTCCGCGACAGCGACCAGCACATGTCCTTCTTCACCACCGATGGGGTGATCGGCGCGCTGTTCTCCGACGCGATCCTGTCGAACGGATCCCTGGGCGTGGCCTTCCCCGAGAATCCGCCGGCCAATGACCGCACGGAACTCGGCTTCGGAAGCTCGCTGGAGGATTTCTCGATCCATCTCGACCTGCAGGGCGAGACGGACCGGATCACCCTCGTCGAGGGTGACGGCACGGCCTTCGACATCTCTGGTGATCCGGGCGTCTTCCTGAACAACGAGGACGCGCTGTCGGTCGTCATCGGCAGCGACCAGTTCGGTGAAGTCTACGAGATCGTGAGCCTCGCCTACGCCTTCGAGGTCGACGGCCTGGTCGACCAGGGCGCCATCGTCTTCTCGGACGTGGACGCCGGCGAAAGCCACACGGCCAGGGTCACCGGCGCCAGCATTTCCGGCGTGAACAACGGTCTGACAGCCGCCGCGGCGCTGTCGTTCCTCACCATCGCCAACACCAGCTCCTCGCTCGGCGCGCCGGCGGCGGTCGACTGGTCGTTCGAGGCCGAGGACGATCTCTTTACCTATCTTGGCGCGGGAGAGACCCTGGAGATCACCTATGGCATCGAGGTCGAGGACAGCGCCGGCGCGACCGACGCGGAAGATCTCGTCATCACCATCAACGGGCTGAATGACGGGCCGGTGGCCGCAGACGACGCGGCGAGCCTCGACGAGGACACGACGGTCAATGTCGACGTGCTGGCCAACGACACGGACGCCGATATCAACGACGTGCTGTCGGTGACTTCGGCCAGCGCCGGGAACGGCGCGGTGACGATCGAGGCCGACGGCACGCTCACCTACACGCCGGACGCCGATTTCTTCGGTTCCGACACCATCACCTACGAGATTTCGGACGGGCAGGGCGGCACGGACACCGCGACCGTCGCGGTGTCCGTCAATCCGGTGGACGACCGCCATGTCGTTTCCGGCCCGGTGGATGGCGGGTCCGTCACCGAGGACGACGCGCCGGTCACGATCGACCTGCTGACCAACGCCTCCGACGCCGACGGCGACGATCTGGATGTAGAAAACGTCACGGTCACCTCTTCGAACGGATCACGGAGCGTCAGCTTCACCGTCGACCCGGAATCCGGCGAACTCATCCTCGACCCGGCCCAGTTCAACGATCTGGCGGCGGGCGAGAGCGAGACCGTCACCATCGACTACGCCGTCTCCGACGACACGGCGGACTTCGAGGCGGTCGACACCAATCCGCCGAACGTGCCGAACGGCGGCTTCTTCTTCGTGCTCGATTTCGATGCCGGCACGACGCAGTCGGTGGTCCGGACCGGCAGCGAACTCGTCCCGAACGGGGGCACGCCTCTGAACGGCGCCTTCATCCATCTGAACCCGAATGGCGGCTTCAACTGGGGGCCGCAGGCGCGCACCTACGAGAATGGCGTCGAGACGATTCGCGACCTGTCCGAATTCACGGTCGAGAACTTCGCGGGCACGCAGCAGCCGTCGCCGGACGGAACCTTCCTTTCCCTGACGGGCGAGACCTTCGGCAACACCAGCCTGGTCTGGACCGCTCACGATGTGCAGACGCCGGACGGTGAGCGCTGCGTTTCCATCCGCTTCGACGGGATTGATCACATTGCGGGCTTCTCCGACTTCCTCGACATCGGTTCGGTGACCTATGGCGTCACCGCTGACGTCGCCGGACAGGCCGTCGTCGAGATCACCGGTGTCAATGACGGCCCGGATGCGCAGGACGACACGGCCACGGTGGACGAGGACGGTTCGGTCAATGTCGACGTGCTCGCCAACGACACCGACCCGGACGCCTCCGACAGCCTGACGGTCACGGCGGCGTCCGCCGGCAATGGCGCGGTCGTGATCGAGGCCGACGGCACGCTGACCTACACCGGCGAGGCCGATTTCAACGGCGCGGACACGATCACCTACATGGTCGACGACGGGAACGGCGGCACCGAAACAGCCGAGGTCGTGGTCACGGTGAACGCTGTGAACGACGCGCCAGCCGTGAGCGTGCCGTCGGGCAACAAGGCGCTGCAGGTTTCCGGCGGCGCCAGCGCCGGCATTCCCGGCTTCTCGGTCGCCGGATTCCAGAACTCGATCACCATCGAGGCCTGGATCCGGGTCGACGGATCGCATGGCGGCGGGCATGTCACGATCTTCGAGATCGGCAATGACAGCCCCTATTTCGGCCTTCTCAACGGCCGTCTGGAATTCTACCAGCCCGTGGGCGGGCCGGTATTGCCGACCGACCAGTTCGTGCACGTCGCCGGAACCTTCGACGGGGCGGTGACGCGCCTCTATGTCGACGGCGTCGAGGTGGCGGCGATCGGGGCCTCGCCGGCCTTCAGCGGTCAGTCGGGCGCGGGCATCGGTTTCAACGCAGGCGACAATCCCTTCAACGGTCTGATCGACGAGGTCAGGATCTGGTCTGTTGTGCGTACCGAGGCCCAGATCGCAGCCGCGAAGGACAGACGGCTCAATGGCGACGAAGCCGGGCTCGAGGGTTACTGGACCTTCGATGACAGCGACGGCGTGAGCTTCGCTGACCAGTCCGGCAACGGCTTCGACGGCGTGCTGCGCAACGGCGCGACGCTGAGCGAGGAGACGGCCTTCGGCACGGGATTCGACGTCGACGAGGATGGCGCCCTCACCATCAATGGCATCGGCGTCTCCGACATTGATGTCGCCGAGGGTACGGGCGAGGTCGAGGCGGTGCTGTCGGTCGCCAATGGCGTGCTCGATGTCTCCGACACGGCTGCGACGATTTCGGGCGACGGCACGGGCGCGGTCACCGTGACCGGCGCGCTGGCGGATGTGAACGCCGCCATCGGTTCGGTCGTCTACAGCCCCGAGGCCGATTTCAA
Source organism: Minwuia thermotolerans (assembly GCF_002924445.1). Classification (NCBI taxonomy): domain Bacteria; kingdom Pseudomonadati; phylum Pseudomonadota; class Alphaproteobacteria; order Minwuiales; family Minwuiaceae; genus Minwuia; species Minwuia thermotolerans. Next base: position 353,105 of record NZ_PIGG01000031.1, on the reverse strand, counting down.
CGGCGAAGACACGCTGCAGATCGACGTCTCGGATCTGGGCAACACCGGCGCCGGCGGGTCGCTGACGGGTTCGGAATCCATCGACATCATCGTCAACGCCGTCAACGATGCCCCAGTCATCCCCGCCCCCGGCAGCGACGCCCTCGGCGCGGTCGTCGAGGACGCGGCGGCAACGCTGACCGACAGCGGCAGCATTGGCTTCACAGACGTCGACGCCGGAGACAGCCATGCCGCGAGCGCCGCGTTCGCGGGCGCGACCGGCAATACGGGCGGCATCACGCCGGCTCAGGCGGCCGGCTTCCTGAGCGCGGCCGTCAGCGGCGGCGCGGTCGACTGGAGCTTCGCGGCCGACAACGCGCTGTTCGATCATCTCGCCTGTGACGAGATCCTGGTTCTCGACTACGAGATCACGGTCGACGACGGCAATGGCGGCACGGCGAGCGAGACCGTGTCGGTGACGGTCACCGGGACCAACGACCTGCCGCGCGTCAGCGGCGAGGTCGGCGGCGGCAGCGCCACCGAGGACGAGTCACCTGTCACGGTCGACCTGCTGGCGAACGCCAGCGACGCGGAGGGCGACGACCTGGCGACGACCGGCGTCGCCGTCGCCTCCTCCAATGCCGCGCGGAACGTGGTCTTTGCCGTCGATGACGCGACCGGCCTGCTGGTCATCGACCCGGCGCAGTTCGGCGATCTGGCCGCCGGCGAGAGCGAAACGCTGACGGTCAGCTATGGTGTGCTCGAGCAGGACCGGGCGATCGCCGACTCGCTCGGCAGCCAGGTCTCGCCAAACAACGGCGCCTACTACGTGCTCGACTTCGACACCGGCGAACTGAGCTTCGAACTGAATGTCCCGGGCGGCGGACTGTCCTTCCCCGGTCCGTCGAGCGTGCCGCAGAACGGCGTGGTCATAACGCTGAACCCCAACAACGCGAATGTTCATGTGGCGTTCCGGACCTTCGAGGACGGTGTCGAGACGCGCCGGGACCCCTCAGAGCAGTCCATCGAGGGCTATGGCGGCACCACAGGCCTGCTGGGCGACAGCGGCCCCAACTTCTTCGGACCGGGTGTCGTCTACAACGATTCCATGGCCAACAGCACAATCACGTGGACGGGTACGCTGGATGACGGCTGCGGACCGCGCGAGGTCGAGCTTGTGCTTTCGGGCCTGAACTACACCGACAATGCGGGCGGCACGCTGGTCGTGGGCGGGGTGACGGGCACGGCCAACCCGCCGGCAACGACCGCGACGGCGACGCTCACCGTTCAGGGCGTCAATGACGCCCCGGCGGCGATCGACCTTGCCGTCAGCGGCGACGAAGACACGACCATCTCGGGCCAGGTGCAGGCCACCGACCCGGACGCGAGCGATGATCTGACCTTCGCGCTGTCCGGCGGACCGGCGAACGGGAACGTGACGGTCAACGCCGACGGCACGTTCGACTACACGCCCGACGTCGATTTCAACGGCGCCGACAGCTTCACCGTTGAGGTGAACGACGGCAATGGCGGCGCGGCCACAGCCGAGGTCGCGGTTACCGTGAACGCAGTCAACGACGCGCCCGAGATCCTGCTGCCGGGGACGGACGATCAGATCGCGCTGGACTTCAGTCAGGCGAGCGGCCTCGCCGGCATCAACAACAACTTCCTGCGCAATGACATGTCCATCGGCGCGCTGCCCGGCGGCGGCTTCGCCACTATCGACCAGAATGTCGGCACGGCGGGCTCACGGGTCTCGATCTTCGATGCCGACGGCAATCTGACGACCAGCTTCCTGGCGTCCGAGACTGCGGACAGTACCGGTGACCCGACCCAGGATCTGACGGTGCTGGAGAACGGCAACATCGCGGCCATGTGGGTCGAGGGCCGCAACGACGTGCTGGTCCGGATCTTCGATGCGGACGGCACGCCGGTCACCGGCGAGATCGAGGTAGAGCCGGGCGGCGCCAATTCGACCGACGGCAACGCCGCGATCGCATCGACACCGGACGGCGGATTCGTGGTGGTCTACCGCGACGGCCTCGACCTGATGACGAAGCGCTTCGACGCCGACGGCAATGAGACGCTGGGACCTGTGCGTGTGGGCCCGAGCTCCAACGTACCGGGTACGACCGACGTCGTGGCGACGTCCGGCGGCGGCTACGCGGTCACCTACATCGCCTTCCCCGGGGACGGCACCGGCACCAATGTCCGCCTCTCCATCGTCGACGACGCGGGCACGGTGATAGCCGAGGATGTCGTTGCCGACAGCAACGCGCTGGGTAACTCGCTGCTCGACTTCACCGCCTCCATCGCGGAACTGTCGAACGGCAACCTGGTGGTGGTCTGGGAAGAGAATGCCCTGCCCAACCGGGAGAACTTCTTCCGCATCTTCGACGCCGACGGCAACCCGGTGACCGGCGACGAACTGGTGGTCAACTGGAGCCAGGGCCAGGTCGACTCCGAGGTCCTCGCCTTGCCGGACGGCGGCTTCGCCATCGCCTTCACCAATGAAGGCGCCGCGACAGATCTCGACACGGGAGACACGTTTGCCCGCGGCAGCTATGTCCAGCGCTTCGACGCGGCGGGGAACCGGGTCGGCGAGGCGGTCTTCGTAAACGACAGCCAGGCGCCGGACATCACGCTGACGGCCGCCGGCAACATCGCCGTGGTCTCGCGCCTGCTTTCCGGCGCCGAGCTCGCGGTGGCGGAACTGACCGTGCCTGCCGATCCTTTCGCCACGGACGAGGACACGCCACTGCTGATCGACGGCCTGTCGGTCTCGGACGTCGACGCCGGGGCGAACGACGTCCAGGCGGTGCTTTCGGTCATCAATGGCGTCATCGACGTGACCGACACCGCCGCTGCCATCGCCGGCGACGGCACCGGATCGGTGACGATCACTGGCGCGTTGGCGGACGTGAACGCCGCCATCGGTTCGATTGTCTACAACCCCGATTCGGATTCCAATGGCACGGACATCCTGCAGGTCGCTGTCAGCGATCTCGGACACGCCGGCGCCGGCGGGCCGCTGACTGCCGTTGAAACCATTGCTCTCACCGTCAATCCGGTGGACGACCGCCATGTCGTCTCGGGCCCGGTCGACGCCGGTAGTGTCTCCGAGGACGACGCCCCGGTCACGATCGACCTGCTGGCCAACGCCTCCGACGCCGATGGAGACGATCTGGATGTCCAGGACGTCCGGGTCGCCTCATCGAACGGATCGCGGAACGTCAGCTTCACTGTCGATCCGGAGACGGGCGAACTGGTGATCGATCCGGCGCAGTTCGACGATCTGAACGCCGGCGAGAGCGAGACCGTTACCATCGACTACGCCGTCTCCGACGACACGGCGGACTTCGAGGCGGTCGACACCAATCCGCCGGACGTGCCGAACGGCGGCTTCTTCTTCGTGCTCGATTTCGATGCCGGCACGACGCAGTCGGTCGTCCGGACCGGCAGCGAACTCGTCCCGAACGGCGGCACGCCGCTGAACGGCGCCTTCATCCACCTGAACCCGAATGGCGGCTTCAACTGGGTTGCGCAGGCGCGCACCTACGAGGATGGCGTCGAGACGGTTCGCGACACGTCGGAGTTCTCGGTGGAGAATTTCGCCGGCGCCGATGTCACGGCGCCGACGGACACGTTCGCGGTCTACCAGGGCGAGACCTTCGGCGGCACCAGTCTGGTCTGGACCGCACACAACGTGCAGACCGCCGACGGCGAACGCTGCGTCTCGATCCGCTTCGACGATATCGATCATATCTCCGGCTTCTCCGACTTCCTCGACATTGGCTCGTTGACCTATGGCGTCACCGCCGATGTCGCCGGCCAGGCGGTGATCACCATCACCGGCGCCGACGACGGCCCCGAGATCGCCAACGACACGGGCTTCACGGGCACGGAGAACGTGCCGGTGACGCTGGACGTGCTGGCGAACGACACGGGCAGCGATCTCCGGATCGTCTCCGCCGAGGCGTCCTCGGGTGCGAACGTGACCTTCACTGGCGCGGTCGGCGACGGCATCACGCTCGATCCTTCGGGCGGGCTGGTGGCCGACTTCGGCGGCTTCAACGGCCAGGTCTCCTATGACGGCCTGGCGGCGGGTGACACGATCGCCGATGTCATCACCTTCGTGGTCGAGGACGCGAACGGCGATCAGGCCGGCAATGCTGTGGTGACCCGCAAGACCCTCGATCTCTCCAGCCTGGGCAGCTTCAACACGCCGTCGCTGGACCTCGACGGGGTGACGGTGACGGGCTCGGCCAATGTCAACGTGCTGAACTCCAACGGCATCGGCGTGGTCGGCGGCTCGTCGTCGAGCTTCTTCGACATCGGCGAGCGGCTGGACTTCGACTTCGACCATCTGGCGGTCAACGTCCAGCTCTCGATCGGCACGATCGGCAACACGACGCCGGTGGACGGGGCGCAGGTCCGGCTGGAAGGCTTCGACGCCGACGGCAACTCGCTGGGGACGGTGAGCCTTCCGGTCGATGGCGGCAACTTCAACGCCAACCTGTCGGCGGCTTTCGGCAACGCGCCGCTGTCGCGTCTCGAGATGACGGGCGAAGGCGACCGCTTCATCTTCCGCACGCTGACCTTCGACGAGATCCAGGGCGACGGCTTCGCCATCGTCGAGATCGCCGGCCAGGCCGACGCGTCGGTGATCACCGATCAGTTCTTCACGGTGGCCGAGGACAGCGCCGGGCTGTTTTCGGAAGAGCTGACCGTCGATGTGGTCGATCGCACCAGCAGCATCTTCAGCCTGGATCTCGCCATCACCGGTCAGGCCGCGGAAGGCGAAGGCTCGGTGGAGAACTTCTTCAATCCGGAATTCTCCTTCGACCTGCAGGGCGGCTTCCAGGATCTGGGCGTCGGCGAATTCCGCGATGTGACCATCGAGTACACGGCGACCGACACGCAAAGCGGGCTGGTCTCGGATCCGGGGACGATCACGGTCCGGGTGACGGGCGTGAACGATCCCGTCACCGCGAATGACGACGCGGTGACGGTGGACGAGGACAGTTCGATCCTGATCGACGTGCTGGCCAACGACACCGACGTGGACGCGCTGGACGTGCTTGCGGTCCAGTCGGTGGCCGCCGCCGCGAACGGCGCGGTGACGATCGAGGGCGGCCAGATCCGCTATACGCCGAACCTGAACTTCGACGGCGCCGACAGCTTTACCTACACCGTCACCGACGGGAACGGTGCGACCGACACGGCGACGGTGAACGTGACGGTGGAGAACATCGACGAACTGATCGAGGGCACGGCCGGCCCGGACCTGCTGGACGGCAGGGCCGGCGACGACACGCTGAACGGCTTTGGCGCGGACGACACCCTGCTGGGCGGCGATGGCACCGATCTCCTCGACGGTGGCGACGGCGACGACACGCTGCAGGGCGGCGATCTTTCGGATACGCTCAATGGCGGCGCCGGCGTGGACACGGCGGACTATTCGGATCGCGGCGCCGGCATCTTCGCCCAGCTCGGCGGCTTCGGACCGGGCGCCGGCGTGGCCGTCGATGACGGCCATACCGAGTTCCTGTCCTCGATCGAGAACCTGATCGGCTCGGATTTCGGCGACACGTTGACGGGCGACGGCAACATCAACGTGATCGACGGCGGGGCCGGCAACGATACACTCACCGGTGGCGCGGGCGACGACCGCTTCGTCTTCCAGAGCGGTGATGGCGCGGATCAGGTCGCCGATTTCCAGGCCGGGGCAGGCACCGACGACGTGCTTGACTTCTCAGGCGATTTCGCAGTGACGGGCCTCGGTGACCTGGCGATCGGTGACGACGGGTCGGGCAATGCGTTGATCGGATACGGATCGGGCGACTCGATCGCCCTGCTGGGCGTCGATTTCAACAGCCTGGACAGCGACGACTTCCAGTTCTGAGGGACAGGCCGGACGGGGCGACCTTTTGGCCGCGCCCCAGCCCCTCCGGGTGCCGGATTCTGCCAGCAATCAGCCATGCCGCGTTCAGGGGGGCTCATCACTGGGACGTTGGAGCTGAAAGAAGCTCGCCGGGACTTCTCGCCATCGCCTCATCTGCGCCCAGGATCACCCGAACCTGCGCGCCACGGCCGGGTCCAGAGCCGAGGACGACCTCATGTCCCAACAGATCCGCCAGCCGGCGGACGACGGTCAGTCCGAGTCCCAGCCCCTGCGGACGTTCACCTTCCTGCGGCGCCTGCATGAAGGGCTCGAATACAGCCTGGCGCATTGCCGCGGGAATACCGGGACCGTCGTCCTCGACGCAGAGAGTCAGGCGTCCGTTCTCGATCCCGGCGCGCACCACCGCATCCCCGCTCGGCGCATGAACGGCGACGTTCTGCAACAAATGGTGCAGCATTCGGCCCAGCAGCGCGCCGTCCGTGAAGGCGCACACCTCCGGCAATTCGGCGCGCAACGCCACGCCACGGTCCGTCAGCGCCGGACCGATTTCGTCCAGCACCTGTCCGACCACTGCGGCGAGCGGCGTCGAGACAATTTCCGGCTCGATGGCGCCCGTTTCCAGCTTCGACATGTCGAAGAGAACGTCGAACATGTAGCCCAATTCGCGCGCCGAGCACTCGATGTTGCGGCCGATCTCCCTGCACATCTCCATGGGCGAAGCGGACAGCGTACTGGCGAACAACTGCATCGCCTGCAATGGCTGACGCAGGTCGTGGCCGGCCGCGGCCAGGAGACGTGACTCGTTGAATTGCTTGTGCATGCCTTCTTTCACGCTGCTTTGCCGATCCCTGAACGCCGCCGCCTGACATGGACGGACCGGTGAACCGCGCCCCGACCGGCAGCGTACGAAGCGGGCGTTCGCGCGGCCGGAGCGTTGCGTATTCTGGCAAAGAGTCTTCGCGTCGTCGCCTCTGAAACTGGATATATGTCCTCATGCAAACTGTCGTCCGTTGCCCGCAAGCCGATTCATCGAAAACGACCGCCAGTCCGTTGAGGAGTTGCAAGGATCCGCGTTCAAGATGGAAGACAATCGAAGGGCGAAATCTTTGGCGGACAGGGTTAACGACCTGTTCATCCAAGTATAGAATCATCATCATGGATGTCTGGATGCTCGGAATGAACAAGACCAAGCCGAGGGCTGCAGGGGGCAATCTATGTCTGCGATGATGCCGCACCCTGCCGGGGCCGGGGCCGGCCAAAGAACCCACAGGATGAGACTGATCGTCGCCGACGACCATGAGATGGTGCGTCTGGGGCTGACATTGCGGCTTTCCCAGGCCTATCCGGACGCCGAGATTGTGGAGGCCGATTGTTATCGCTGCCTGGAGGGCGTGTATTCCGAAGGCGGGCCGCCCGACCTGGTGATCACTGATCTGAAGATGCCGGACGGCGAGTGGCGCAGGGAACTGCAGATGCTGCGCGCCCGTTGCCCCCAGACAAGGGTCCTTGTCTTTTCGGCGCTGGAGAGCGCGCAGATCGTGCGCAGTATATTGCCCGATCTCGCGGACGGTTTCATTCCGAAGAGCGCCGACGGCCATACTCTGATGGCCGCCATCCGCCTCGTGCTCGACGGCGGTGTCTACGTGCCGCTGACTGCGCTGGAGTCCATGCACGAGGAGGGCGGGACGGGCGGCCCGGCGCCGGCGGCGTCTCCGGCTCTGCCGCTCACGCCCAGGCAGGTCGACGTGCTGCGCATGATCGCGCTGGGCAAGGCCAACAAGCAGATTGCCTACGAACTCGGCCTGTCCGTCGGCACGGTCAAGATTCACGTCTCCAACATCCTCGACGCCCTCGGCGCCACCAACCGCACCGAGGCCATCGCCATCGCCCGCGACCGGTACGGATTGGGAAGCGAACCCGGGACATAGACGTCATGCCCGACCGGCGCACTTCCCTAGGCCGATGGGCATAGGCGCAAGTCCGGTGTCCCGATAGGTCCTCTGGCAAATTTTCAGCGTCATCGGGGCGGGACATTCTTCGACATGGAAAATCAGGTCGAAGGAGCCCGTCATGCTGAACATGATTTACCGCCGCGGCGCGAAGGGCGGCGCCGGCCGTCCGCCGGCTGATCCGGAGCCGGTCGAGGACTACGAAACGGTCAAGGCCGAACGCGACCGCTACCGCCAGATGCTCGATGCCCTGCCGCTGAACGTGATGATGTGCGAGCCGGAAAACTTCACGGTCACCTACGCCAGCAGGACCAGTCTGGAAACTCTCCGTCGGCTGGAGCACCTGGTCTCCATCAAGGCCGACCAGCTTGTCGGCGCGTCGATCGATGTCTTCCACAAGAACCCCGAGCATCAGCGGCGTATCCTGAGGGATCCTGCGAACCTGCCATGGAAGGCGCGCATTCGCCTGGGTGACGAGCATCTCGATCTGAAGGTGTCGGCGATCCGGGACGCGGACGGCGGCTATGCGGGCCCGATGCTCTCGTGGTCCGTCATCACCGACCAGGTGGAAATGGCGAACCGCGTGAAGGAGGTCGTTGACATCGTGGCCTCCGCCGCCACGGAGCTGGATTCGACTGCGACCGGACTGTCCGATGCGGCGAACAGCTCCTCGGAGCGCTGCTCCGTGGTCGCCGCGTCATCGCAGCAGGCATCGATGAACGTTCACACTGTTGCCTCGGCCACGGAGGAACTGGCCGCTTCCATCGCCGAGATCACCGGCCAGGTGGCTGAGTCCGCGAAGATCGCCACGATGGCCGTGGAGGAAGCGGAACAGACCGGCTCGGTCATGGCGAAACTGGCGGAAACCGCCAGCAAGATCGGCGAGATCGTCGAACTGATCAACAACATCGCCGCGCAGACCAATCTCCTGGCGCTCAACGCCACGATCGAGGCCGCCCGCGCCGGGGAGGCAGGGAAGCGCTTCGCCGTCGTTGCCAACGAGGTCAAGCAGCTCGCCGGCCAGACCGCCGGCGCCACCGAACAGATCACCAGGCAGATAGAGGCCATCCAGTCCGGTTCAGAGGGGGCGGTGAAGTCGCTGGACGACGTTTCCGGCACCATCCGGAAGATGTCGGAGATTTCGAACTCGGTCTCGGTGGGCATGGAACAGCAACGCACGGCGACCGACGACATTGCACGCAACGTCCAGGAAGCTGCGACGGGTACAGAGGATGTCACGAAGAACATCGAGACGGTCTCTCAGGCCACGCTCTCAACGGGAGAATCAGCCCGGCAGGTCCTCGACGCCGCCGGTGAGCTGTCCCGTAATGCAGAACGGCTCCGCACCGAGATCGACAGCTTCCTCGGCAGGAAGGATTGAGCATGGGAAATGCCGGGCATCTCCGGACGGCGGCAGCCGCGTGTCCGGAAGCGCCAGTGCGACAAGTTTGCCGCCCGAATGCACACAGCCGCTGCGTAGTATAGAGTGTGTCGTTGATTGCATTTGTCCAATGTGCCCCGTTCACCAGCCATATCCTCCTTCCCCACCGGCCGAAAGACGCCGGCCCTCGGCCGTCGGCGCCAGGTGCGGAAACGCATGAGTTGGGCGAAGCAGGGGAGAGGCGGCTTCTCGACGTCGTTGCTGACCGAACTGCCCGCGATTGTCGTGGTGCTGAAGGCGGACGGTCGTATCGACTACATCAACCCCTTTCTGGAGCGCTTGTCGGGGTTGGGCCTTGACGAGGTCCGCGGCCGCGACTGGTTCGACACATTCGTTCCGGCCCGAGAGCGCGACAGAGTCCGTGCGCTCTTCCGTCAGGGTTGGAACGGCAAGGAACCCACCCGCGGCAACGTCAACGCCATACTGACCGCGGATGGCCGCGAACGGATGATCGAGTGGTCCGACACCACTCTGCCCGAGGGAAAGGACGGTGAGCGGGTCCTGATGGCGATCGGCGTCGATGTCACGGCGCGTGAGGCGGACCGGGCGATGAGCGCGGCCGAGTTGAAGCGTTTCAAGGGCCTGCTGGACAGCCTGGCTTCCTATATCGGGCTGTTCGATCTGAAGGGCACCGTGGTCGAGGCGAACCGGCTGCCGCTCGAAGTCTCAGGCCTCGAACGTGAGGACGTGATCGGGAAGCCGTTCTGGGAGACCTGGTGGTGGTCCTGGTCGCCGGGGGCGATGGAGCAGTTGCGGAACGCTCTGGCGCAGGCGGCAACCGGCATGACGGTACGCGACGAATTCCTGACGCGGCTGCGCGAGAACGAGTTCGCGACCCTTGAGATCGTCTTTGCGCCCTATCGCGACGAGCACGACCGCATCGTCGGCCTCGTAGGCTCCGGTGTCGACGTGTCCGAGCGTATCCGCACCCGCCGGGAACTGGAAGAAAGCGAGATGCGCTTCCGCAGCCTCGTCGAAAATGCCCAGGACACCTTCTTCCGAATGTCGGTCCCCTCCGGGCAGTTTACCTATGTAAGCCCCTCTGCGGCGCAAACCCTTGGCTACGATCCCGATGACTTCATCGAAGATCCGGAGTTGATTCCGCGGATCATCCATCCGGACTCGGTGGACTATTTCGAACGCGAATGGGCCAACATCCGCGCCGGGAAAGTCGCGCCGCGGCTCAGTTACCGCATTGTCGACCCTGTCGGCGGCGTGCGCTGGATCGAGCAGTCAAGCACGGCGGTTCCGGGAAAGGACGGCGAAATCGTCGCCCTGGAAGGCATCATGCGCGACGTCTCGGAGCAGCACCTGATCCAGAACGCACTCCGCTACAACGAGCGGCGCTTCCGCGATCTCGCCGAACAATCCTCTGACTGGCTGTGGGAGCTGGATTCGGATCTCCGGGTCAGCTTCGTCGCCACAGGGCGCACCGAGATTTCGAGCATCAATGCAGGCGATGCGCTGGGGATGCCCTACAACAGGCTGCAACCGTCCGGTATGTCGGAGACCCAGAAGGCGGAATGGGACGCCATTCACGACAGGATCAAGGCGCACGAAGCCTATCGCGACATGCCGCTGACCATCTGCGATCCAGCCGGCGTGATCCGCCACCTGCTGTGCAATGGCCGTCCGATCTTCGACGCCGCAGGCAACTTCAACGGCTATCGCGGCGCGGCGAACGACATCACGGATCGCGTCGAAAGCGAACGCGCGGTCGCGGTCAGCGAGAAGCGCTTCCGCGGCCTCGTGGAGAGCGGCACGATGGGAATCCTCGTTTACGGTCTCGACCACCGTCCGCTCTATGCCAGCCCGCAGGCTGCCGCGATGCTCGGCTACAGGTCGGCTGACGATGTCCTCGAACTGAAGAGTCTCGACGCGATCCTCGACGATACGGAAGTCGAACGTGTGGCGGCGCTGCGCCGGCGGCGAATGAAAGGACAAAGGAACCCGCCGGTTCAGGAGTTTCTCGGCCGGCGTAAGGACGGCTCGCCCGTCTGGCTGCTGAGCCAGGCCGCCGACATCGATTGGGACGGTCAGCGGGCGATCATGTCGACCGTGGTCGACATCACACCCCAGAAACTCGCTGAGCGCGCGCATGCGCGCAGCGAGGATCGCCTGACCCAGGCCCAACGCATCGCACGTGTGGGCTCCTGGGAGTACGATCATGCGCGATCGAGATGGCTCTGGTCCGATGAGCTCAAGCACCTTTTCGGCTTCCCGCGGGATGCGAAGATCAACGAGGTTGAAGCGTTCGCACGCGCGGTCCATCCCGAGGACAAGAAGCAGGTCTTCGGCAGTTTCACCCGGGCGATCGAGACGGCGGCGCCGTTCGAGATCAGGCACCGGATCGTGCTACCCGGCGGTGGCGTCCGCTGGATCAGCGCCCAGGGCGAAACCCTGTTCGACGACAGCGGCGCCCCGCTCCTGACGCGCGGCACCATGCAGGACATCACGGAATCGAAGGAGGCGGCAATCGCGGTGGAGGAACTGGCCGACAGGCTGCGCGAGGCCCAACGGATCGGCCGGCTGGGGTCCTGGGAACTGGATATCCCCAGCGGTCAGCTGAATTGGTCGGAAGAGAATTACCGCATCCGCGAGGTCGAGGCCGGGACGACCCCGCCGACCTACGAAGAATTCCTGAAGACGATCCATCCGGACGACCGGCAGCGTGTACGCGACCTCTACGAGACCTCTGTGCGGGAACGGCAGCCCTACGCGGCCGTGCACCGCCTGGTGATGCCGGACGGGCGCGTAAAATGGGTGCAGCAGCGGGCCGAAACCCTTTATGGCGAGAACGGCGAACCCCTGAAATCCCGCGGCACGGTGCAGGATATAACCGAACAGCATCAGGCCGAGGAAGCGGTGCGGGAACTGGTCGACAGGCTCAACGAAGCGCAGCGCATCGCCCGGCTGGGTTCGTGGGTTCTGGACATCCGCACCAATAGGCTCGCCTGGTCGGACGAGATTTTCCGGATATTCGAAGCCGACCCGGCCGAGACGGAGGTCAGTTACGAGAGCTTCCTCTCCTATCTCCACCCCGAAGACCGGGACATGGTCCACCAAGCCTACTGGGACGCAGTCGAGCAGGGTAAGCCCTACCAGCTCGTGCACCGCATTCTGTTGTCCGACGGTCGCGTCAAGTGGGTCGAGGAGCGCGGTGAAACCGTCTACGGCAAGGACGGGGCACCGCAACTGACGCGTGGCACGGTGCAGGACGTCACCGAGCTGCGCAAGGCCCAGGCTGAACTCGAATCCTCCCTTCACGAGAAGGAAGTCCTGCTTCGGGAGATCCATCACCGGGTCAAGAACAACCTCCAGATCATCTCCAGCCTGCTCTATTTTCAGGGTCAGGGACTGACCGATGCGAAAAGCGTCGCCGGTCTGCAGGACATCCGCAATCGGTTGAACGCGATGGTTCTGGTCCATGAGCGCCTCTATCGCTCATCCGACCTGGCGGAGGTCGATTTCGCAGAGTACGCGACCTCGCTCACCGCCGAGCTGGCGCGTGTGTACCGCAGCCGCAACCCCGACATCTCATTGCATGTCGGCGGCGATGCCGTTCTGCTGCCGATCGAGATCGCCCTGCCGCTCGGCATGGTGGTGACGGAACTCGTCTCCAATGCGTTCAAGTACGCCTTCCCAGGCGGTCGGGCGGGCAGCATATCCGTCACCTTCGACAGTGGGGACGGAACCGGCGAGATGGTCGTCTCCGACGACGGCGTCGGCCTGGCCGAGGGCCTCGACCCGGCGCAGAGCGAGTCCTTCGGCTGGCGTGTTGTCCATGCTCTCGTCGAGCAGATCGACGGGGTGCTGACGACGAGCGCGGGCACCGGCGTCCACGTCACTGTCACCTTTCCGCTGAAGGAGTGCCGGCGTTGAGCAGGACCAGCGGCCGCATCTTCGTCGTCGAGGACGAGGCGCTGATCTCCATGGAGATCCAGGATCGCCTGCAGCGGCTGGGCTACGACGTGGTCGGCGCCGCCCGAAAGGGCGAGGAAGCGCTGGCGATGATCCCGGCGGCGGAACCGGACGTGGTGCTGATGGACATCTCGCTGGCCGGCGAGATGTCGGGCGTCGATGTGGCGCTGGAGTTGCGGCGCACCTCGGGTACGCCTGTCGTCTTTCTCAGCGCCTATTCCGACGACGCCCTGGTGCGCCGGGCGATGGAGACCGAGCCCTTCGGCTACCTGGTCAAGCCCTTCGAGGAACGCGAGGTTCACGCAACCATTGCGACAGCGCTGCGCAAGGCTCGCCTGCAACGGGAGCTGCACCAGTCGCGCGACCGGCTGCTGGACCGCTCCTTCACGCCGTTCATCCGCACCCTGCCCGATGGCAGGTTCCTTTCGGCAAATCCCGCCGCGTGGCGGTTCCACGGCTATGACAGTGAGCAGGAATTGCTTGATGCCGTGGGCGATATCGGCGCCGAAATCTATGTCAACGCCGATGACCGCCTGCGCGTCGTGGAGCAGGTCATGTCGACGGGGCAGGTCGAGGGCTTCGAATGCGAGGTCTACCGCCATCGCGGACGTGAGCGCCGGTGGGCACGTCAGAACATCTGGTCGGTGCGTGATGAGGACGGGGAATTCCTGTTCATCGAGGGTTACTGGGAGGACATCACCGAGGAACGGCGCGCGGACGAGCTGCTGCGCGAGAGCGAGGCGCGCTTTCAGGCGCAGTTCCGCCACACGCCGCATCCGGTCTACGTCTTCCGGTTCGACGGCGGCGAAGGCGCCCTGATCGATTACAACGAAGCGGCGCTGGAGGCGACGGAGGGCGGCGTCTCCTCGCTGGTCGGTCTGTCGCCGGAGCGGGTCTTCGCCGACCGGCCGGACCTGACCCAGGAAGTGCTGGCCTGTCTGCGCACGGGCGAGGCGAAGCGTCGCGAGTGCGACTACCGCCCGCGCCGGAGAGCCGGGCTGCGCCGCATCGAGTTCACCTTCTCATATGCGCCGCCGAATCTTGTCCTGGTCCACACGATCGACATCACCGAGCGCCGGGAAGCCGAGCGGATGATGCGCGACATGAATGCGGAACTGGAGCGGCGCGTGGAGCGGCGCACGGCGCAGCTTGTCGAAAGCGAGCGGTTCAGCCGCGGCATTCTCGATTCCATCGGCGCAAATGTCGCGGTGCTGGACGAGAACGGCCGCATCGTCAGTTCCAACGCTGCCCGGCGTGATTTCGGAAGCAGCCGCGGGCTGACGGCGCCGACACACGATCGGAACTACCTGGAGATATGCGATCAAGCCGCCAGCGCCGATGGCGACGATGCGGTCTATGCGCGGACCGCCGCCCAGGGCATCAGGGAGGTTATCCGCGGCGCGCGCGAAACCTTCTCCATGGAGTATCCCTGCGCCGCGCCGGAAGGCACATTCTGGTTTCTCTGCCGGGTCAGCCGGTTCACCTCGGACGGCCCGTTGCGCGTCGTCATCACCCATGACGACGTCACGGAAGTGCGACGCGCTCGAGAGGAGGCCGCCGAGAAGGACCGCCTGTTCGCCTCGCTGGTAGAGGTGGCGCCTGTCGGCGTCTTCCGTACGGACGTGGAAGGCAACTGCCAGGTTACCAATGCGCTCTGGCAGGCGCTTACGGGTCTGACTGAAGAGGAGTCGAACGGGCGTGGCTGGCTGGCCGGCGTTCATCCGGACGACCGTACCCGAATCGATGCTGCCTGGCAGAGCGCCATCGAGACAGGCGGGGGTTTCCAGGAGGAATATCGCTACTGCCGGCTTGACGGCGGGACCACCTGGGTCATCGGGCAGGCTGTCCCGATCCGCAACGGGGGACCGGGGCCGGCGGGGTTCATTGGCGCGGTCACCGACATCTCCGCGCGCAAACGGACCGAAGAGGTGATGGAAACCCTGTCGGTCGATCTGGCCCGGCTGACTGGCGCCGAGTATCCGCGCGCCGCCGCGCAGCGCCTTGCCGAGCTGCTGGGTGCGGACGCCGCCACTGTCGCCAGGGTCACCGGCCGAGATCGGACGAAAATCCGTACCGTAGCCATGGTGCGCGACGGAATGGCCGAGCCGGACGCGGTTTTCGCCACCCGCGGTACGCCCTGCGCCGAACTGCTTTCGGGAGAGGCCGGGGACGTCCTGCTGATCGAGGACGGGCTCGCGGAGCGCTATCCGGACTTCGCGGTAGCTCGGGAACTCGGCATGCGTTCCTATGCAGCCGCGGCTCTGGTGAACGAAAGGGGAGAAACCTTCGGCAACATCTTCGTCATGTTCCGAACGCCGCTGACCGACACCGCATTCACGGTCTCGGCGCTGAAGCTGTTCGCCGTGGCCGTGGGCGCCCAGATGACCCAGGAAAGCAACGCCCGAAAGTACAGGGATCTGTTCGAGTTCGCGCCCGACGCGCTGGTCATGGTGGAGGGCAACGGCCACGTCGCCTATGCGAACCGCCACGCCGAAGTATTGTTCGGCTGGCGGCGCAGCGAGATGATCGGGCAACCCGTCGAGATGCTGGTGCCGCCGGAATACCGCGAAATCCACGACGGGTATCGCCGGAACTTCTCCCTGGAACCGGGCAACCGGCGCATGGCCGCGGAACGTCCGGGTCTGGCGGCGGTCCGGAAGGACGGCTCCATCTTTCCTGTCGAGATCAACCTGGCCCCGATCGGCACCGACGATGAAGCGTTGACTGCGGCTGCCGTGCGCGACGTCACCGAGCGGCGGCGGATGGAGAGCGAACTGGCCCAGTCCACCAAGATCGAGGCGATAGGCAATCTGAGTGGCGGGATCGCTCACGACTACAACAACTACCTTGCCGTCATCATCGGCAATCTCGACCTGATCGCGGAATCCGGCGAGCTTGGTCCGGAATCGGAGACTCTGGTGAGCACGGCGCTGGATGCGGCCGAGCGTGGCGCGGAACTCAGCCGGAGCCTGCTCGCCTTTTCACGCCGCCAGCCGCTGCAGCCGGTCCCGACCGACATCAATGCCCGGGTAGAGGCCGTGGTGAAGCTGATCCGGCGGATGCTGGGTGAGGCGATCACGGTTTCGGTGCATCTGGAAAGCGGCCTGCCGCAGGTGCGCATCGACCCGGCGCAACTGGACAGTTCCATTGTCAATCTGGCGACCAACGCGCGTGACGCCATGGGTGGCAGCGGCACGCTGGCCATCACGACCCGGCGTCTGCAAGTCCCCACTGGCGCTCCGGCCAGGGGTCCCAGGCCAGGCGAGTATGTAGAGATCGGGGTCACCGACACCGGCCCTGGCATCCCCGAGGATATCCGGGAAAAGGTCTTCGAACCCTTCTTCACCACCAAGCCTCCGGGGCAGGGCACGGGTCTGGGGCTCAGCATGGTCTATGGCTTCGTACGCCAGTCGGGCGGCCAGGTGGACCTGCTGGACCGGCCCGGGGGCGGCGCCGATGTGCGCATCCTGTTGCCGGCGCTGTCGCAGCAGGTCGCCTTCCCTGAACAGGCCGGAGGGGCGCCCGCCGACGGGCCTGCCAGCAGCGGGGAGCGCATCCTGGTCGTGGAGGACAACGCCAATCTCCGCCGCGCGGTCACGGCGTCGATCTCTTCCCTCGGCTACCGCGTCAGCGAGAGTCCGAATGCCGACGCGGCTCTGGACATGCTGGAAGCCGACCCGTCGGGATTCGATCTGGTCTTCTCCGACGTGATCATGCCCGGGCGGATGGACGGATTCGCTCTCGCCAACCTGATCCACCACCGCTTTCCCGCGGTCCGCGTGCTGCTGACGTCCGGCTATCCGGGGCACGTGGTGGAGGTCAATGGCGATGGCCCCATCCGCTCCCGCATCCTTGCCAAGCCCTATCGCAAGGAGCAGCTGGCGCGCGCCCTCCGCGAGGCCGTCGAAGGAAGGTGCGGGAATGGCTGAGCCATCCCCGGAGTTCCGCCGTAGGCCCCGCATGTGTCTGGCGTTCGTATCGTTTTCCGCGTTGGGAAGCAGGAGCATTTGATGACGAAGAAACTTCTTCTGATCGACGACGATCCCGGGATCGGGCATTTCGTCCGGAAGGTCGCGGAGGATCTCGGCTACGAGGTTCACACGCAAACCGAGGCGGCCGGGTTTCTGCGCTGCTTCGATCAGCACCGGCCCGACGTCATCATGCTCGATCTGACCATGCCGGAAACCGACGGGGTGGAGCTGCTGCAGGCGCTGGCGCAGCGACAGTGCCGGTCCGGCATCTTCATATTCAGCGGCTATGACGCCCGAATCTGCCAGATGGCCTTCCAGATCGGCCAGATTGCCAATCTCGACATGCGCGAGATCATTCCCAAGCCGGTGCGCGCCGCGAAGCTGAGGAATATCCTTTCGGCGGTCTGAAACAGCCGCTGACCTGCTCCGCTTCGAGTCCTCGATGTAGCGCTGGCGCTGCCCGGAGTCGGGGCGCGGTGGCGCCTCAGAAGATCGGCCGGGGCGCCAGGTAGGCGTCGTCCCAGTCCACCAGGCGGGCCAGGGCGTGGGTGTCCGGGATCGTCAGCCGACGTTCGCTGATCTGCGCCAGTTCCTTGTCGCGCAGTTCCCTCAATACGCGGTTCACGTGCTCGGTGCTGAGGCCGAGATGGTCGGCGATGTCCTGCTGGCGCAGGGGAAAGCGGCAACTGCCGTCCCTGACGCCGTCGCGCCAGCGCATCCGGGTGTGGATATCCAGCAGCATGTGACCGACGCGCTGATAGGCTGACAGGTGTCCGGCCGCCAGCATCGCTTCCCGGCTCGCGGAGGCCTCTCGCGCCGAGAGCCAGGCGAGCGCCATGGCGAGTCGCGGGAAATCCTCCATGCGGCGCATCATTTCCCCGCGCGGAAAGACGCACAGCGTTGCAGGTGTGACGGCGGTGACGCCGTAATGGTTGTCGGTTTGAATCGCCACTGTCACGTCGATGAAATCGCCAGGCAGATAGATGCTGGCGATGTGCCGCTCCCCGTCGCCAAAGTCGCGGTAGCGAAGGGCCCAGCCGGAGAACAGCGTGTAGAGTTCGTCCCCGCGGCGATCGGGTTTGGCGATCTCCTCGCCTTCGCCGACATGGCGCATGCCGCGGCGGAGGCGGGACACCGCGTCCAGTTCATCGTCGGAAAACGGGCTGAACAGCGCAAGCCGGCGGACCGGGCAGGCCCGACAGGTCACGAGTTCCGCATGGGTGCTCATCCGCGTCATCTGCCGCTCAGGTCTCCTCCATAGGGTGTGGAAATTCCGTCATATAGGTCAGGCTTGAGCCTTGCTGCGGCAATAATGCGACAGTGCGGCGGTTGCGGCGAGACGCCTTGTCCGCATAGCTCATGCGAGATTGACCTTGCCATGCGGCTTGCCTATCAAATTCTACAACGCATCGAGGGGAATACCAGTACCGATGAAACCTTTCGCAATAGCGGTCATGCTTGGTCTCGGCGCGGCGGCGTACGCGCCCTTGATGGCGGCGGCGCAGGACGCCGGCCAGATCGCACCTGCGGTGGAATCGCGCCTCGCGGAGGCCGCGGAAGGCGGTCCCGGCGTGCTGCTGTGCGAACTGCGCGCGGTGCTGGCGGCCGATCCTGCCCTGGCTGCGACGCCTGATTCGGCGGCGGCGCTGGCGCGTGCAGCGGCTGTTCAGGTTCGGCAGTACCGGGGCGCCAACCTGCCCGTCTATCGCGAAATCGTGGCGGTGATCGGCGCGGCCGCGCCTGCCGAAGCCGAGCAGGCAGTGATCAGCGCGGCTGGCGACGCAGTGACAAAGGTCGCCATCACCGACCCGTCGGTCGCCGGGACCGGGCAGTACACCGAACGTCCCGAAGGCGACCGCAAGACGACGGCGCCGCAGCCCGAGCGCCAGGTCGCGCCGCTCGGCGTCCGGGTCGGCAACATGATCGTCTATCCGGAAGTGCAGGTCTCGACCTATTACGACGACAACATCTTCGGCAACGCTAACAATGAGGTCGACGACGTGGCCCTCGTCATCGGGCCGCATGTCTTCGTCCAGTCGGACTGGGAACGTCACGCTGCGTTCCTGCAGGGGCATGTCGACGTCGTGCGCTATCGCGAGAACGACGACGAGAACTCGGTGGACTACTGGGCCTCGGGCGAGGGCAGGCTGGACGTGACCGACCGGACCAAGCTGTTCGGCGGCGCCCTGCACGGCGCATTCCACGAGGACCGGGAATCGCCTGACGACCAGAACGGCGCCGAGCCGACGCGCTACAGCCAGTCGCGGGCCTTCGCGGGCCTTGCCCAGGGCTTCGGCAAGACGCGGCTCAGGCTTGGCGGCACGGTCGAGCATCTGGACTTCGACGACACGCCGCTCGGCGGCGGCGGCGTCATCAACAACGACGACCGCGACCGCAATCTCGTTTCGGCGGGCGCGCTGGTCGCCTATCGTCTCAGCCCGCAGCTCGAGCCCTATGCCGAGGCCATCGCCGATTACCGGCGCTACAATGCGGACGTCGACGACAACGGCTTCGACCGCGATTCCGCCGGCTACACCTTCAAGGCCGGCGCGACCTACGAGATTTCGGGCGAGCTGTTCCTCGATGTCGCCGCCGGCGTGATGTACCGGAATTTCGAGGACCAGGCCTTCGACAGCGAAACCACGCCGGCCCTCGACGCCAGCCTGACCTGGAACACCACGCCGGAGCTGACGCTGAGGAGCTGGGTCAGCCGCTCCATCAGCGACACCACCGTCAACGGTGCGTCCCACTACAACTTCACGGGCGGAGGCCTGACGGCCGAGTACGACATCACCCAGGATCTGCTGCTGAGCGGACTGGCCACCTATGGCGTCAGCGCCTTCGAGGGCGCCAACCGGACCGATCATGACTACGAGTTTGGCGCGGGCCTGCGTTACCGCATCAACCGCAACTTCTTCGTTGCCGGCGACCTGCGCCACCAGTTCCGCGAAAGCGACGTGGTCGGCGCCGACTTCACGCGCAATCAGGTCTTCCTGCGCTTCGGCGCCCAGTACTGAGCCGATAGGCCGGCTCGATGTCTGGCCCCAGCGGGCGCTCCGCGTCCCATTGCACGCGTGATTTTTGTAGAATTCGGATTCAATTGATCTGCATCAAGGTGAACGGGCACGCCCGCTCGTAGGTTCCGCGCGTCAACCACAGACGCGACTTGCGAGGATCCTACGATGGGCAGGCAACGAGGCGACACCGCCAGAACATTCAATTTCCGCCAGGCTCTGATGGCGCTCGCGATCGGCGTTTCGGTCAGCGCGCTGCTCGTCGATACATCACTTGCGCAACGCAAGCAGGGCGAGGGCCAGGGGCCGACCGCCGGCGGCACGGCGCCGTCGGGCAATTCGGGCCAGCAGGGCACCGGGAATGTCGGCTCGACCGCAGGCCAGGGCACGGCCACGCAGTCTGGCGCGAGCACGGGTCCGGGCGGCGTCAACCAGCAGCGTTTCGGCGGCGGCGCCGGAGATGGTGGCGGCGACACGCCGACCGAGCCGCCGAGCGAGGAGGCGCTGCGCGACATCATCATCGGCAACCCGCGCGGCGGCGAGAAGACCGAGTTCGCCGCCGACCGCTGCGCCGACTTCCTGCGCGGCCGCATGACCGCGGAGGAGCGTTTCGACGGCGCCAATCTGCGTCGGCTGAACGCTGCCCAGAGCTTCGTGGCGCCGGGCTTCGATCCCGGCGATGCCCGTACCGGCCTCTACCTCCTCAGCAACTACCAGGAGGAACTCGAGAGCACCCAACCGGACACGAACATGGCGGGCATTTACCTGGCATTGCTCAGCACGCGGCAGGTGACGGATCAGCTGGTCGCACGGGTCAATTCGCTGCTCTGCGTCTCGGCGACCGAGACGCAGACGAAGGAAATCGTCGACTCCGTCGGCCGCTACATGGACGCCCGGGAAGGCTGATCCGGGTACCTGCAGGCGGCGCGGTCCGACAAACGCATTCACTCAGGAGTATCAAGACATGAGCATCAAGTTCCGCATGCTGGCTTCCGCCGCCATCGCCCTGCCGATGCTGTTCGGTGCCGGCTTCGCCGTTGTCGACAATGGCGGCATCCAGTTCACGTCGCCGGCTTTCGCGGCTGACGATCACGATGACGAGAACCACAGTGGTGGCGGTCAGGGTCAGGGCGGTCATGGCCAAGGCGGTCATGGCCAGGGCGGTGGTCATGGTGACGGCAGTGGCCGCAGCCACACCGGCCCGAATCCCAACTGCCCCTATCAGGACCACACCGGCGCGGGCGGCTTCGGCCCGGGGCGCCAGGGTGGAGACGGCGGGACCGGCGGCACCGGTGGAACCGGCGGCACAGGCGGCAATCACGATACCGATGACCACAACACGCCCGGCGCCACGGGAACCGGCGCGACCGGCGGCGGCTCCAGCGGCGAGGGCTTTCTCTGCGACCGGCCGGGTCCGGGCGGCGTGGAGTCCAACATTCTGAAAAAATAACCCGGACCGGTTGATCTGAATCAACAAGTGTTCGGTGAAAAAAATGTAAAAATCGCTCTCGTAGAACGAAACGATGCCCGCATGGAAAAGTAAATGAACGTCCTTGCGGGCCGGGTGATCGGCCCTCACGAAAGATAGGAAGGGTAGACGGAAATGAAAAAAGTACTCATGGCTTCTGTGGCCATCGCCGCGCTGATGGCGGCGCCGGTCGCAATTGAACGGATCGCCGATGGCGATCTGGGCTTCTCCACCGCCTCCGCCCAGCAGGGCGGCAAGGGCCAGGGCGGCAGCGGCGATCGCCGCGGCGGCGAAGGCGGCCAGGGCCAGGGCGCCGGCGGCCAGGGTGGCCAGGGCCAGGGCGGCAGCAAGGGCGGTGTCGATGTCGGCACCACGGCCGACGACGGCGAGGACTCAGACAAGCCTGACTGGGCCGGTCAGGGCCAGGGCGGTAACCCGAATGCGGGCGAGGGCGATCCGGAATCGGACCGTCCGGCCTGGGCCGGGCGCGGCGCCGAGAAGCCTGGCGGGGGCAAACCGGAAACGGATTTCGGCGATCTCTATGGCGATCTCTACGTCATCCTGCGTGACGAGAACGGCGAGCCGATCCTGAAGGAAATCGTCACCGACGAGCATGGCACCATCTACGTGCCGCAGCCGATCGACGCCGACGGCAACCTGATCCCGCTGGACGAGGAAGGTCACCCGATCGACGAGTCCCTGGTGCAGGAAGTCGAGCTGAGCCGGCTCAATGTCGCGCGGTCGCCCGACAAGGTGACCGACCGCGCGCTCGCCGAGGCGCTGACCGCGCTGAACGCCGCCACCGACGTCACCACCGACGCCGCCGGCCGGCTGGTCGTCCTGATCGACGGCGAATGGAAGACCATCGATTCGCCGATCGAGAACATGGCCCTCTACATCGACCTGATGGCGGACGGCACGATCGACGGTCTGACCAACACGGTCGTCACGTCGAAGTTCGCCAACCTGGTCGATGGTCAGATGACCGCGGCCGATCTGCAGTCTGCGGCGGTGCTGCTGGCCGCGACCGCGGACAAGTTCACCACGTTGACGCTCGATGCGGTGATGTACGTCAACAATCTGCTGGGTGTGAACGATCCGGCGGCGGGTGAGTACATCGACCTGACAAGCGTCAGCTACGACCGCGAGACGATCTTTGGCGACGTCACTGCCGAGGTTCTCATCGATCCCGAGGGCGACGGCACCTGGACCGTGCAGACTGTGAACATCTTCGACGCCGTTTTCGACGGCGAGGACGCCTCGGGCACCGCCGCGGCAGGGTACACCCTGGCCGTCGACGACTCCCGCGCAGTCATCAACTACATCCACGAGTACGAGGTTCCCGCCGCGACCACCAACTGACGCGGAGACCGGCCGGCGGCGCTCAACCGAGCCCGCCGGTCCCGTCCTTCCCTCGCCCGCGCTTCATCGCCCTCCGCCCCCGTTTCCGGGACGGAGCGCCGTGAAGCCCCGAAGGGGCCCGAAAACGTTCGCAAGGGATGGTTCGAGATGATCAAGTCGATTCTCATGGCGTCTGTGGCCGCGATCGCGCTGACGGCGGCGCCGGTCGGGGTGAACCTGATGGCGGCCGGCGGCGCCGGCATTCAGTCCGCGCAGGCCGAAGAGGGCGGAAGCAAGGGCGGACAGGGCGGCAAGGGCTATCGTGGCGGCCGCGGCGAGAAGGGCGGCAGCAGCGATCACGACAGCGACTCCCACGGCGGCGTGGACGTGGACGAGAGCGAAGGTCACACCGACCATGACGACGGCTCCGACCACGGCAGCAAGGGCAAGAAGGGCAGCGGCGGCAGCGGCTCCGACCATGCCGAGGGCGACGATCACTCCCACGATGACGGCGGGGAGGACGGCGCGGACCACGGCGGCAAGGGCAGCACGTCCGGCGCGGAAGGCCGCGGCGGCAATGCGCAGCGCGATTTCGAATCCGGCGACAGCCGCAGCGGCGGCCGCCCGGTCTGGGCCCAGGAAGGCATCCCCGAGGTCGAACTCGGCCGGCTGAACGTCGTCCGCGGTCCCGGAACCGTGCTGGATCACGCCGTGACGGAGGCGCTGTCGAACCTCACCACGGAGCGCGCGGCCCTCTACAGCATGTCGGCGGAGGAATTCGCCGCCCTCGTGGCCAACGACTACGACAATGTCGACCGCATCGATTCCCCGCTCGAGAACATCGGGCTCTACCGCGACCTGATGAAGACGGGCGCGGTCCCGCCCGGCGTCACGCCGGTGACCACGCTCGATCTGGCCGCGATCCTGTTCGGCGGCGCGTCCGACAAGACCATCCCGGTTACCGCGGACCGCGTGCTGGCGATCAACACCATTCTCGGCGTGCCGGCGCTGAGCGAGGCCGACACCCAGGCGCTCGCCGCCAAGGCGGAGACGGTACGCGCCGGCATCCTGACCGGCCACGGCGAGGAAGACGACCACTGACACGCCGCCATTGTCAGTCCCGGCATGGCGGATCCATCCCACCAGTATTGGAGACAGCGGGATGAAAACCACTACCCTTCACATCATTCGCACGGCGTTTCTGACGGCCGCTCTGTCATTGGGCGCTGCCACCGCCATGGCCCAGTCGGGCACGAGCGACGAAGCGCCGGTCTTCGGCAGCCAGCTCATGACGGAACAGGAGCGCATCGAGCACCGGGACCGCATGCGCGCCGCGACGACCGACGCGGAGCGCGAGCAGATCCGCGCCGAGCATCACGAGCGCATGCGCCAGCGCGCCGCCGAGCGGGGCGTGCAACTGCCGGAGACTCCGCCCGCGGAACGCGGCATGGGCAAAGGCATGGGCCAGGGTCAGGGCAAAGGCATGGGCCAGGGTAAAGGCATGGGTCAGGGTCAGGGCCAGGGCGCTGGCAAGGGCAAGGGCAAGGGCGACATGGACCAGGAAGAGATGCGCAAGCGCAAGGGTCAGGGGCGGAACTGAACCGGGGAACCGTTTCGCTGTTCGCGCATTCACCCGGTCGTCCGGTCCGGCGCGGGCAAAAGATCGCAAGGCGCCGGCGCCCCATTCAGGCGCCGGCGGCCCCATTCAGGCGCTGGGGCTGTGCATCCAGTCGTCGCTCGACGGGGACAGCCTGACACATTCGACGATCAGCTTGGAAACATAGGCGCTCGGATTTCGCGCCGGCAACTGGTCCCCCGCCTTGACGACGGCCTGGAGCCGGGCCCTGACATTGGCCCGGTGGGAATCGACAGGGTATTGCGTGACCCCCGTCAGCTTCTGCACATCGCTGGACACTTCGGGGCTGGGCGGGAAACCCAATCGGCTTTCGTCGACCTGGCTCAGCAAGTCCAGGGCCCTTTCCAGATCGGCTACGAGCGGGGAGACCGGCATTTTTCTGTCCCTCGGATCAATGGATCATTTGCGTACGCGAAGCAGGTCACGCTGCAAGTCCGCTACAACCGCCAATCGAGTTCGCCGCACACCGCTAATCGTGGGCGCGCCGATTGCCTTGCTTGCCGCAGCGTAATCCGCAAGCGGACGCTTGTCGAACGAAGGACGGCGCCCCGGGTCGCGAAATTCTGCCGACCGGGCCCCGCCTGCGATGACGCCGCGTCGGGCGGCGGTTGACCTGCCGCGGGGGCGGGGACATCCTTTGTCCAGCTGGACGGGCCGTGTCCGGCAGTCGCCGTGAGGTTGGGCGGCCTCGGGGCGATCGGGGGACGGAGAGGCCGCCGCGGACGGCGCGGCACAGCGGCGAAGTCGGGATGCACCTTGGCTAACATGTTCGACATCCGCCCGGCGACCCGGACCGCGCTCCTGCTGGCGCTGGCCCTGGCCCTGGGCGTTTTCTCTCCGGCACGCGCCGAGGAGCGGATCGCCCTGGTCATCGGCAATGCCGATTACGGCGCCATGGGCAAACTGAAGAATCCGGTCAACGATTCCCGGCTGATGGCCGGCACGCTCAGGGACCTGGGCTTTCGCGTGATCGAACTGGTCGACGCCGACCAGCGCGAGATGAAACGCGGCGTGCGCGATTTCGGCCGCTGGCTGCGCCGCGCCGGACCGGACGGGGTGGCGCTGTTCTACTACGCCGGTCACGGTGTCCAGGTATCGGGCCGCAACTACCTGCTGCCGGTGGAGGCGCAGATCCTGGCCGAAGGCGATGTCGACATCGAGGCGATCGAGGCCGAGAGCATCATGGCCCAGATGCAGCACGCCAATACCGGGGTGAACATCGTCATCCTCGATGCCTGCCGCAACAATCCCTTCCAGCAGGGTTTCCGCTCCGCCAGCCGCGGTCTCGCGCGCATGGAGGCGCCGACAGGCACCTACATCGCCTACGCCACCGCGCCGGGCCAGCTGGCCATGGA
This sequence comes from Minwuia thermotolerans, assembly GCF_002924445.1. Lineage (NCBI taxonomy): Bacteria > Pseudomonadati > Pseudomonadota > Alphaproteobacteria > Minwuiales > Minwuiaceae > Minwuia > Minwuia thermotolerans. Next base: position 327,125 of record NZ_PIGG01000031.1, on the reverse strand, counting down.
CGGCGATGGCCCGAACAGTCCCTTCACCCGCCACCTCGCCGCCGCCATGGTGGAGCCGGGAATCAGCATCGAGGCGGTGTTCAAGCGCGTCCGCCAGCGGGTTGCCGCCTTCTCCGAGGAACGGCAGATTCCTTGGTCGTCGTCCTCGCTGATCGGCGACTTCGTCTTCAACCGGGCCGCCGTGGCGGGGGAGCGTGCGCGCCCTGCCGCGCCGCCGCCGTCAGCGCCTGCGGCGAGCGACCGCCAGATGGATGTCCTCTACTGGGAGAGCATCAAGGACAGCGGCGATCCGGGGTTGTTCCGCGAATACAAGAGACGCTTTCCCGACGGCGTCTTCGCCGCCATTGCAGACGCCCGCCTGCGGGCCCTGGCTGCACCGGAGACGCCGCCGCGCCGGACGGAGAGCGCCGCCGTCGATCCGGCGCCTGCGCCGGAGCGCCCGCCCGCGACGTCCACGCCGCCGGCGGAAGCGGTGAGGGTTCGCGACTGCGATGGCCTGCTTAGGGGGAGCGGTTCCGCGCCGCCCTACTGCCTGGAGATCCGTCAGGGGGGCGTCTTCGAGGTTTCCGAGAAATGCGGCGCGATCTCGACGCGCGACCAAAGCGACAACCGGGGACGGGAACAGACCGTGCGGCTGAATCGGAACGACATGGTCGCAGTCTCCGAGATACGCATTGTCCACTATTTCGGCGAGGAGACGCGCTGCTACTGGATCGCCGGGAATGACTCCGACAGCGTCGCTGGCCATGACGGCTGGGTGATCGTGATCCCCGGGCCGGAACTCCGCTTCGTCCGCCTGCACGAGGCCGACTGACGGGAGTTCGCAGTGGTCATTTCTGATCCAGGACCGTGATCCCGGACCAGTCCGCGGGCGGGTCGGCGGCCAGCGCGGCGGCGTGGTCGGCCATGCGGGCCGCGACCGGATCGGCTGGGCCGAGTTGGGCGAAACCATCGGCGGCGCGGGTGAAATCGCCTGCTTCGAGAGCCTGCCGCGCCGCATCGAAGGCGGTGAGGTGGTTTTCCGAGAGACCGGTCGTCGGCCCGAAGATATCGGTCGGTCCGCTGCGGCCGACCACCTGGACGCGGTCGATCAGCCGGAGATCCGCCGCGCCGCTGCCCCGGGCGGTTGCGCCGCTCATCAGCACGGTCGAGCCATAGCGCTTGTTCAGGCTTTCGAGCCGCGCCGCCAGGTTCACGGCGTCGCCCATCACCGTGTAGTCGAAGCGTTGCGCCGAGCCGATATTGCCGACCAGCGCCGGCCCGGTGTTGAGGCCGAGCCGCGTATGCGGCCAGGGCCGGCCCGACCGGGACCGCTCTTCGGCGAACCCGGCCAGACGCGCATGGCACTCACGGGCCGCATCGACGGCGTGACGGGCATGCTCCGGATCGTTCAGCGGCGCGCCGAAGACACCGACGACGGCGTCGCCGATATACTTGTCGATCATGCCCCGGTTACTGACGATCGCGTCGGTGACGATGGAGAGGTAGGCGTTCAGCGCCTCGACCAGTTCGTCCGGCTCCATCGCCTCAGACATCTTCGTGAAGCCGGCCAGATCGGAGAACCAGACCGTCACCTCCCGGGTCTCGCCGCCCAGTTCCGGCGCGCGGCCCGAGGCGGCCAGTTCCTCGACCACTTCCGGACTGAGATAGCGTGCAAAGGTCCGCCTGAGATGGCGCTTGTCGCGGTCGGTGACGGCGAAGCGAAAGCCATAGCCGCTGCCGCCGGCCAGCAGCAGCGCCGCCTCCGCCGAGAGCCAGGGCGTGACGACGCCTGCGGTGAAGGCCCAGAGCGCCCCGAGCGCGGCCAGCAGCATCAGTGCGGCGCCACCGGCGGCGGCCGGAACTGCCGGCGCCTTCAGCACCAGCAAGGCGGTCAGGAAGCCGAATGCGAAGACCAGCGCGCCGGCCCCCCAGGGCGGCAGGGCGCGGAGGGCCGACCCGGCGATCATGTCGTTGACTGCGCGGGCATGAACCATGACGCCGGGAATGGTCTGGCGCGCGAGGGCGTCGCCGTAGACCGAGGTCATCACCGGATGAACGCAGCGACCGGCGAAGCCGTCCCCGTCACGGCGGCCGAGATAGCGTGCGGCGGTGACCTTGCGGTCTTCCAAGTCCAGCATCGATCCGATGAGGACGACGCGGCCGGCGAAGGCCTGCTCCAGATGGCCGGTGCGGCCTGTGCGCGCGCAGGCCAGCACGTCGGCCAGGCTGTGCACGGGCACGGCCCGGGGGTTGGCCCGGAAATCCAGCAACAGACCGCCTTCGGGGTCGAGGGGCAGGCGGTTCGGACCGAGGATCAGGTGATTTTCGGCAATTTCGGCACGAACGCCCAGGGCGCGGCCGACGAGTTCGGCGGCAAAGGCGGTCTCGGTTCTGTCTGGCTCGCCGAAGACCACCGGCGCGCGCCGGATCACGCCATCCGCGTCGGTCAGCAGGTTGAGCAGGCGGATGTTCTTCTCACCGCGCGCCAGCATCCTGTGGGCCGGGTGCGGGCCGATGCGTTCCCCCTGATGGCGTACGGCGCCGAGCACGATCCGGCCTTCGGCGGCGCCGCGCGCGAGGGCTGCGAGATAGGGGCGGTCATTGCCGGGCACCAGGCTCTCCAGGCTGGTCGGCAGGATCAGGTCCTGTCCGACCACGACTGCGCCCGCATCCAGCGCCGCCGCGATCGCCTCGCCCAGCAGGGGCGTCCAGGCGACCTTCGGCAGCCCTTCGAATGGCGGCCGGCGATAGGTCTCCTCGTCGATGGCGATGACCACGGCCGGCGAGGGTGAGGCCGGCTCGGGCTCCAGACCCGTGGCGTGACGCGCAAGGAACAGCAGATCCGCCGACAGGCCCCCCAGCCAGGGCGCCGCCGGTGTCGCCAGAACGATCAGCGTGGCCAGGCCGCCGATGGCGGCGGCGGCAAGGACATCCCGCAGCGGCTTCACCCGGTCAGAAGCGCACGAAGCGCGTCAGGGCCGGGCCGCCAACCGCCTCGGCATCGAAGTCGATCTCGATCGTAAGCGTCCGGCCGGCAGCGCTGACCACATAGATGCCGCCAGCGTCGAGGACGATATTGCGCTCCACGAGGTCGAGGGCGCGGCCCGGCCGGCTCAACCGGATGGGACTGGCTGGCCTGTCGGTACGCTCGATGGTGACCATGTCGGGCTGTTCTGCAAACAGCAGGACCGGCGCCAGATTGTCGACCAGCACGGGCTGTGCCGCCAAAGGATCCCGCCAGGCGCTCGCGCCGCTTTCCTGACGTTCGGCAGCCGTGAGCCGGACATGATCGCCGCAGGCAAGGGTCGAGCGGTCGACCGCACCGCCTTCCACTTCGCTCTGGCGGGCGCCGATCGTGATCCGCCCGCCGGTGATGCTTTCGTGCACACAGGAAGCCGGGTAACCCAGCACGATGCTGCGCCCGCCGGAGAGGTCGATGCGCCGGCCCTGCTCGAGGAACTGATAGGGTTCGAATCCCAGGCCGGGATCCGATTGCTCCACCAGCGCATCCAGCGCCTGCGCGCCCGTCACGGCGGCGCAGAAGACCAGCGCCGCCCCGACAATCTTCCATGTCTTCATGCCTGCCCCTCCCGAGCCGGTGCCGGACCACTGCAAAACGTTACTCGGTGAAATTCTGGTCACGGACGGACGCTTCCATCAAGCCGCATCCGGTTTGCGCCGGCTGCATCCGCCGCCATCGCGCGGCCATTCTTCGAATTCGAAACGAATTCATTCTTGAATAAATACAAAATAATAAAAAAAGACCTTAAATAAAAATCTGTTGAGCACGGCTCCTTGATCCTGAAAATGACGCCTGTCACACACTTGGTTCTGGGAGACCTGAAATGAAAGACCTCGCCAAACGCTTCCTGAAGGATGAATCCGGCGCCACTGCCATCGAATACGGCCTCATCGCCGGGCTGATCTCCATCGCGGCAGTCGCCGCCATGACGACCATCGGCGGTTCGCTCGAGACCCTGTTCGGCGACGTGCAGACCGAGCTGACTGGTACCGCCGGCGACACAACGTCGACCGAAACGACGCCGACCACCGAGTGATCTGAACGGCCAGGGCTTCCGGGACCGGCCGCCGCGCTCCTGCGTGGACGCGGCGGCCGGCGGCGGACCCGATCTGATCCCCGCGCAGCCGGAAGAGCCTCGCCATGACACCATTCCAATCCGATCCGATGATGTTCGCCGTGCTCGCCCTCCTGCTGGGGTGGGCGGCCTGGTCCGACCTTGCGCGCCTGACCATTCCGAACGTCATCCCGGCGGCGATCACGGCCCTCTGGCCGCTGCATCTCGCAGTGCTCGGCTGGACGTCGAACTGGCCCGGCTCGCTCGCCGCGGCCCTTGCGATTCTTGCTCTCGGCCTCATCGCCTTCGCCCGTGGCTGGTGTGGCGGCGGGGACGTCAAGCTGCTGGCGGGGACGGCGCTCTGGTTCGAGCCGGTATTGCTGGCGGCGCTGCTGTTCAAGATCGCAATCATGGGGATGGTCATGGCCCTGTTGCGCCTGCGCGGCGCCCACCTGGGCGCGGCGGCGGTGCTGCAGCGGCTGGGCGCGGTCAGGCTCGGCAGCGTCGCCATGGAAGGCGCGTTGCCGTACGGCGTCGCCATCGCCGGCGGCGCGCTCTGGACCCTGGCGCTGGGACCGGACCTTTTCCCGTGACCTCCGACCAGGGACCGTGTTCATGAATTTCCGTCTCATCCTCGCCGGTGCGGTCGCGCTCTCGGCCGCCGGCGGCGCCGCCTGGCTCGCCAACGCGGCGCTGAGCGCACCGCCGCCGGCGGCGCCGGCGCCCGTGGTCCAGACCGTCCCGCAGCCAGCGTCGACCGTCGAGGTCCTGGTCTCCGCCCGGCCGATCCGGGCCGGCGATCTGCTGCAGGCGGACGACGTACGCTGGCAGGCCTGGCCGAAGGACGCCATGACGGAGACATATGTTGTCCGGGCGGGCGAAAGCGCCCCCGAGGTCGCGGGCCGGGTCAGCCCGACCGCCATCGCCGCCGGCCTGCCGATCGTGCCCGACGCCCTGATCCGGCCGGGCGAACGTGGTTTCCTTGCCGCGGTGCTGCCGCCTGGTCACCGGGCGACCACCATCCCGATCGACGCCACCACCGGCGTGGCGGGCTTCGTCTTTCCGGGCGACAGGGTAGACCTGATCCTGACCTTCTCCGTCGATGGGGAGCGGGGCGACAGCCTGGCCAGCCAGACGGTGCTGCACGACCTGCGGGTGCTCGCCATCGATCAGAAGATGGTCCAGCAGGACGGCCATGCGGCCATTTCCAAGACCGCGACTCTCGAGGTGACTCCCGAACAGGCGGAGAAGATCGCGCTGGCGCTGCAGCTCGGCCGCCTGTCGCTGTCGCTGCGTGCGGTCACGGCCGGGTCGGAGACGGATGCAACCTCCTTGTCGCCCCTGGCCGGCTACACCGTCGCGGGCGACGTCAGTCCCCTGTTCAACAAGCGCGTGGCAACGAACGGGGCGGGAAAATCGCCTGTTCGCCGGGTTACCGTCATGCGTGGCGGCGAAGCGAGTGAGGTAGAGTTCTGATGCGTATCGTGTTTTCCATCCTTGTGGCGTCGCTGATGGTTGCCGTTGCAGGACCCGTCTTCGCCCAGGGCGCCGGCTCGGCTGTGCTTCGCGCGGACGGGCCGGCCCTGACCATTCCGCAGAGCGGCGGCACGCTGCTTCGTCTCTCCCGTCCGGCTGCGACCGTGTTCGTGGCCGATCCGGCGGTCGCCGACGTACAGGTCAAGTCGCCGCGTCTCATCTATCTGTTCGGAAGGAAGCCGGGCAGCACCACTTTCTTCGCCGTGGACGCCCGCGACGAGGTGATCGACAGCCGTCCGGTTCACGTCGCCCACGATGTCGAGCGGATCAACCAGGCCGTTCGTACGATCTCCGGCGACGCGCCTGTCCGCGTGCAGTCGGCCGGTACCGGCGTGGTCATCGAGGGCGAGGTGGGATCGAGCGCCCAGGCGCGCGATATCAACGCTCTGGCGCGCAGTCTGGTGGCGGAGAACGAGCCGGTGATCGACCGCGTCGGCGTCACCCGTCCGATGCAGGTCAATCTCAGGGTCCGGGTCGCGGAGATGTCGCGGGAAGTGACCAAGCGCTTCGGTCTCAACGGCGACCTGATCGCCGAGGCGGGCGGCAGTCTCGCCGGCATTGCCACGGGTCAGGCGCCGGGTGCGGGCACGGCGCTCAACCTGCGCACCGGCGGCGCCGCCAACATCTTCGCCAGCCTGGCGCTGGGGCCGATCGACCTGAACGCGGTCTTCGACGCCCTCGAGTCGAATCAGCTTCTCACCACGCTGGCCGAGCCGAACCTGACCGCGCGGTCGGGCGAGACCGCCAGCTTCCTCGCCGGCGGGGAGTTTCCGATCCTGGTGCCCCAGGGGGACGGGACGCTGTCGATCTCGTTCAAGAAGTTCGGCGTCTCGCTTTCCTTCACGCCGACGGTGCTGGAGGACGGACGCATCAACCTGCATGTCCGCCCGGAAGTGTCGCAACTCTCCGCCACCGGCGCGATCGAACTGGACGGCTTCACCATTCCGGCGCTCACGACCCGGCGGACCGAAACCACCGTGGATCTGGCCAGCGGCCAGAGCCTCGCCGTCGCCGGACTGTTGCAGTCGGATGTCAGCGAGGACGTCAGCAAGTTCCCGGGCCTGGGCAACCTGCCGGTTCTGGGCGCCCTGTTCCGCTCCGACAGCTTCCGCCGGCTGGAAAGCGAACTGGTCATCGTGGTCACGCCCTATCTGGTCCGTCCCGTCGGCCCGGCGCGTGTCGCCGTCCCGACCGAAGGCTACGAGGCCCCGTCCGACCGCGAACGGCTGATCGGCCGCGACAGCGGACGAGATCTCGCCGGCGGGACAGCCCGGAATGCGCGGGCGCTGATCGGCCCGGCCGGCTTCACGATCGAATAGAGGGGAACCGAATGACCTTCGACAAGACGCCCGCCCGCGCGATCCTGCTTCCCCTGCTGGCTGTGGCGCTGTTCGGCGCGCTTGCCGGCTGCGCCGAAAATGGCGACATCTATGCCGGCCTGGAGACGCCGAAGCGAATCGCCATCGACCGGGATATGCATCGCTTCGAGTTCGGCGGTCTTGACGGGACGGAGGCCGACTGGCGGCGGGACCGCGCACGTCTGGATGCCTTCATCGCCGCGGCGCGCGATCTGCCGAACCGAAGCCTTACGCTGTACTTGCCCAGCGTCATGAACCGGCGGGAGGAGGCGCGGGCGGTCAAGCTCGTCGCCGCGCTGGAGAATGAAGGGCTGGCGCCGCTGATCGGCGAGCTGCGAGCCGGGAATGCGCATCTGGACGTGCGCACGGTAACGACCAGCGTGCCGGCCTGTCCCGATTACAGCCGGACCCGAATCGGCCACGCCAACGGGCCGGGCAGCAATTTCGGCTGCGCCACGCTCGCCAATCTCGCGGCGATGGTGGCCGAGCCTTCCGACCTTGATGCGCCGAAAGAGGCCGGCCCGCCGCGCGGCGAGGCCGCCTGGCGCGACGCCGAGCGCCACCGCAAGGGCGAGCGCGCCGAACTCGACCGCGAACAGGTGCTGAATTGAACGCGCTGACCGCCATCCGGCGTCCGGAGGCCGCGCTCGAGGCGGCCGCCTTCGTCGCCGACCCGGAAGCAGCGGCTGCCGTCCGCGCGGCGCTTTCCGACCGGTACGGTGCGGATGTGCAGGTTGTTGCCGGGGCGAGCGGGCATGCGCTCGACTGGCTGGCGGAGACGCCGACCCCGGGACTTCTGGTCGTTGATCTTTCCGATTGCGAGGTCCCACTCGAGCGGCTGGAGCGGCTGGCCGAGCATTGTGCGCCGGGCACGAGGGTCATCGCGCTGGGCCTCTGGAACGATATCGCCCTCTACCGCCGGATGATCGCTCTCGGTGTCGATGACTATCTGACACTGCCGCTCGGTGCGGCGGAATTCCGCGCCGCTCTCGACCGGCTTTCCACTTCCACGGAGGAGGCCGGTACGGCCGCCGGCGATGGCTCGCATGGCCGCCGGGCGGTGGTCATCGGCGTGCGTGGCGGTGTCGGCGCGACCACCGTGGCGCTCGGCCTCGCCTGGGCCCAGGCCCGGGGGAATGACCGGGAATCGTCGGCGCTGCTCGACCTCGACCTGTCCTATGGCGACGCCGCCCTACTGCTGGACCGGGAGCCGGCCTTCGGACTGGCCGCCGCACTGGCTGCGCCGGACCGGATCGACTCGCTGCTGGTCAGCCGGGCAGGTCTGAAGATCGACGAGCGCCTGACGATCTACGGCGGCCCCGAAGGCGCGCCGGGCCAGCCCGCGGTTGCGCCGGAGGCGCTCTCCGCCCTGCTGGGGCAGATCGGCGAAGGTCACGGGACAACGGTCATCGACCTGCCGCGCTGGATGACCGGCCTGTTCGCGCCGGTTGTCGCCGATGCCGTGCGGGTCTTCCTGGTCGCTCAGCCGACGCTGGGGTGCATGCGCGATGCCATCCGTCTCAGGGAGATGATCTCCGGCCTCTCGTCCGCCCCGGTCGACCTGGTGCTCAACCGGGTGCGCCGCGGCGGTGAAAAGGAGCTGGAGCCTGCCATGATGGCCAAGGCCTTCGGCGCCAGGCCCCTGGCGGTGTTTCCGGAGGACGCCAGGCTCGCTGTCCGCGCTTCGGCGAAGGCGCGGCCTATGGTGGCGCTGTCGGGGCGGCGGAGCCCCCACGCACGCGGTTTCGGAGCGCTCTGTGCGGCCCTGACCGGGGCCGGGGCCGCCAGGCGGAGCGACTGAAGCGATGCTCGGTAAACGCAGGATATCGCCGGCGCAGGCCGGGGCCGCTACGTTGGCCGGCCCGGCGCTATCCTTGGTGGATACGGGTGCTGGAGATGCCCCTGAGGCGGTCGCCGACCGGGTGTCGGCCCGGCTGCAACTGGAACTGCCGGCGGGCACGCCGCGCCGGGAGGTCGCCGCCCGGGCTGAGGCCGCCCTGATCGACGGCCTGGGGAGCGGGGCAGGGATGCCCGATGCGCTGGCGCTGCGCGATCTGGTGACCCGCATCGTCAACACCGTCGCAAGCGACCCCGCGGCGCGCAAGGCCGACCGTGACGAAAGCGGGCCGGTCGGCGCCGCTTTCTCGGCGGTCTATGGCGCGCTGCTGGACCGGATCGACGCGGCACGGATCGCGACCATGGAACGGGGCGATCTGGCGCGGGAAATCGACCCCGCGATCGGGGAGCTGCTGGTCGAGCAGCAGATCCAGCTGAACTCCGGCGAACAGCGTGATCTCGTGACCCGGGTACTCGACGAGATGTTGGGTCTCGGCCCGCTGGAGCCGCTGCTGGCCGACGACGACATCGCCGATATCCTGGTGAACGGTGCCGACCAGGTCTATGTCGAGCGGCGCGGCAAGCTGGAGCGGACCGACGTCCGCTTCCGCGACAACGATCATGTCATGCAGATCGCCGTCCGCATCGCCAGCGGGGTCGGACGCCGCATCGACGAAGCGCAGCCGCTGGTCGACGCGCGCCTGCCCGACGGCAGCCGGGTCAACATCATCGCGCCGCCCCTGGCGCTGGACGGGCCTTCCATCTCCATCCGCAAGTTCTCCGCCAAGCGCATCACCCTCGACACCATGGCCGAGAGCGGCAGCGTCTCCCGGAACCTCGCCATGGTGCTGAAGATCGCGGCGCGGGCGCGGCTCAACATCCTCGTCGCCGGCGGCACGGGCTCCGGCAAGACGACCCTGCTCAACGCGCTCTCGCAGCTCATCGACGGCGGCGAGCGTATCGTCACCATCGAGGACGCCGCCGAACTGCAGCTTCAGCAGCCGCACGTGGTCCGCCTGGAAACACGGCCGGCCAATATCGAAGGCAATGGCGAGATCACGCAGCGGCATCTGGTGAAGAATGCGCTGCGCATGCGTCCCGACCGCATAATCCTGGGCGAGATCCGGGGCGAGGAAGCGCTGGACGTGCTGCAGGCCATGAACACCGGCCATGACGGGTCCATGTCCACCATCCACGCCAACAACCCGCGCGAGGCGCTGACCCGGCTGGAGAACATGGTCGCCATGGCCGGCGTCAAGCTGCCGACCGAGGCGGTGCGGCGCCAGATCGTGGCCGCGGTCGACCTGATCGTCCATGTCAGCCGCATGCGCGACGGCCGCCGCCGGGTGACCAAGCTCAGCGAGGTGGTCGGCATGGAAGGCGAGATCATCACCACGCAGGATCTGTTCGCCTTCACGGTGGACGCCGAGGACGAGGGGGGCAATCTGGTGGGCCGTTTCGAAAGCACCGGACTGCGCCCGGCCTTCCTTCCGCGTGCCGCCTATTTCGGCCTCGACGGGACGTTGCTCGAGGCGATGACGCCATGACCGCGGAGCAGGCGCCGCTGTTGCTCGGCGCGGCCGCGCTGGGGCTCGCGGCCCTGCTGGCACTGGCGGCGATCATCGCCGCCGATCCGCGGCGACCGATCCGTGCGCGGGCGCGCAAGCTCATGGCCCGTGACGGGGGCGGGGAGAAGGCCGTGGCGGCGGTCCGGGCGATCCATCTGGCAAGGCGCGGTCCCAGGCACGGCGCCATCGACCTGATGCTGGTGCGCGCCGGCCTGCGGCAGCCGCCGCTCAGGCTGGCGCTGCAACTCGGTGGCTCGGTCCTTGTCGCCGCGGCGCTGCTCATGCTCGCGACTCCCATGCCGCCTTTGCTGGCAGGCGCATTCGCCGCGTCAGGTGGCGTCCTGCTCGCCTTTGCGGCGCTCAAGGTCCTGGCGGCGCGGCGGCGGACCGCGTTCCTCGACAAGTTTCCCGACGCCATCGGCCTGATGGTCCGGGGGCTGCGCGCCGGCCTGCCGCTCGGTCAGTGCCTGAAATCGGCCGCAGCCGAGAACCGGGGCGTTCTCGGCGAGGCCTTCGGCGCCATCGTCGACCAGATGCTGCTCGGCCGGGCGCTGGAGACGGCGCTGGCGCGTGCCGACGCCCGGATCGGAATCCAGGAATTCAGCTTCTTTGCCATGAGTCTGACCATTCAGGCCCGCACCGGCGGCAATCTGGCCGATACCCTGGAGAATCTGGCCGAGACGTTGCGCAAGCGCCGCCAGCTCAAACTTAAGATCAAGGCGCTTTCGGGCGAGGCGCGGGCCTCGGCCCTGATCATCGGGGGGTTGCCTTTCGTGGTCGGCGGCATGCTGATGCTGGTCAGTCCGGGATACGTCGATGCGCTCTTCGGCGATCCGCGCGGCCAGAAACTGGTCACGCTCGCGCTGGTATCCATGTTGTTCGGCTTCATCGTCATGGCCCGCATGATCCGGTTCCGGACATGAGCGACTATCTGGCCAATCTGGCGCCAGGCCTCGACCTGCGCCTGCTGGCGGTGCTGCTGGCCGCGCTGGCGGCCGCCGTGGTCGCCGGTGTGCTGTCCTGGGAGGTGGCGGCGCGCCGCGCACTCGCTCACCGCGTGCGCCGCGTCGGCAACTTCGAAGCGCGGTTGCGCGAACGCAGCCGGGATGCGGCGGGGCGGCCGTCCGGTGTGCGTGCGATGATGCGCGGGCAGTTGCGCCGCGGCTTGCTGGGGATCGCGCAACGGCTGGCCGATCGCTTGCGGCTGCTGACGTCCAGGGACGCCGAGGCGGTGCGGCTTCGCCTGCTGCGCGCCGGCTGGCACGGACGCGAGGCGATGGCGGTGTACTATGTCGCCAAGCTGGTGCTTCCGCTGGCCAGCGCCGCGGTGCTGATCCTGTTCCTGTACCTGCTGGAGACGCCGCGGGTGCCGGATCCCTGGCGCCTCCTGCTGGCGCTCTTCGCCACCGGCTCTGCCGTGGCTCTGCCCTCGCTGGTGCTGGACCGGCTGGTCGACCGCCGGCAGCGGAATCTCGGCGAGGCGTTGCCCGACGCGCTCGATCTCATGGTGATCTGCTGCGAGGCCGGGCTGGGTCTCAACGCCGCGATCGACCGCGTTGCCCGGGAGATGATCGCGTCCTCGCCCGCCATGGCGGAGGAACTGGCCATGACCGCGGCCGAAATCCGGCTGCTGCCGGAGCGCGATCAGGCACTGGACAACCTTGCCCGGCGGGCGGATTTCCCTGCGATGCAGAGCGTGGTGCAGACCCTGCGTCAGGCCGCTCGCTTCGGCACGCCGTTCGCCAGGGCTCTTCGGGAACTGGCCGCCGATCTCAGGAACGAGCGGATGCTGCGCGCCGAGGAGAAGGCGGCGCGCCTGCCGGCAATCCTGACCGTGCCGATGATCTGCTTTATCCTGCCGGCCCTGTTCATCGTCATCCTGACGCCGGCGATCTTCCGCCTGATGGACAACCTCTGAACCGGGCTCAGGCGCCGCTCTGCGGCGCCAGCAAGGCCCGCCGCGCCGCCGCCTTCCGAGCGGGGTCGGCGCCGTAGAGATCGAGCGCCAGTTCGGAGATGACGGTCAGATTGCGGGCGGCGTCATCGGGCGAGAGGTCCATCCGGCCATAGCGCAGCGCCTCTGCGCGCGCGCCCGAAAGCGCCAGCACAAGCGCCAGGTTCTGACGCTCACCGGCGGTCGCGCCCGGCGCATCCGCCCTGGAGCGGAGCAGCGTCCCGGCCTCCCTGAAATGGCCCTGCAGAGCCAGTGACAGCGCCAGGTTCGCGAGCAGGCTGCGGGGCTGCGGCGTTTCGGTCAGGCCGCGGCGATAGTATAGTTGGGCCGCATCGTGGTCACCGATCAGATCGTGTGCGACGCCGGTCGCCGAGAACAGACCGGGCGAGGGCTCCGGCGAAGCTTCGACGGCCTGCGCGAGCAGGCGGGCGGCGAGTTCGGGGCGGTCGAGGGCGATGGCGCAGCGGCCATAGCCGGCCAGGGCCTGCGGATCGGCCGGCGATAGCGCCAGAGCCCTGTCGTAGTAGCCGCTGGCGCCGGTGCAGTCGCCGGCGAGGCGCAGGCTTTCCGCCAGTCCGACCAGCGCAGTCAGGTCATCCGGATTCCGCCGCACTTCGCCGAGATAGAGCGCCGCGGCCGCCTGGTTGTCGCCACCGGCGCGCAGCTCGTCCGCGATGGCGATCACCTCGCCCGATGGCGAGGCGGCCACTGCGTTCGTGGCCGGCGGCGTTTCGTCGAACGTGCTGCAGCCCGTCAGCAGGAAGCCGCCAACGAGCGCACTACACAAAATATTCGCGTCAAATTTTCGCCACATCTTTGGTATTCGGGGCCTCGGTGTCTCGAAGTACGTAAGTACCTTGGCATATTTACATTAATTTTACGTTAGCCGCCAAGGATAGGGCGATGGATACATCAAGAGCAGGACGGATGGAGCGCGGATCGATGCCAGTCCAGAACTACATGTCCCTCACGCGGCTGATAGAGCGCATGCACCGCCGCTTTCTCGACGTGCTGCGCAAGGAGCTGATCGCCGAAGGCGTCCGCGACATCAATGGCGTGCAGTATCTGATGCTCGCGAATATCGGCGATGACGAGATCATGGTCCGCGAGCTGGTGGAGCGCGGCTACTATCTGGGTTCGAACGTGACCTACAACGTCAAGAAGCTGCTGGATTTCGGCTATGTGGAACAGCGGGGCTCGGAACTCGACAAGCGCGTGATCATGGTCAGCGTTTCGGACAAGGGCCGGCGGCTGCTGGAAAGGATGCAGCGCCGCGAGCACCTGCATGCCGGCGCGTTCGCCGACATGCACTCGATCGAGCAGATGCGCGGCGCGGTCGAGACGTTGCGCCGGCTGGAACGCGTCTGGGACGATGTCGTCACCGAAGTTCATGCTGCGTAGGACCGTGCCGAAGTTCTAGTCCAGCTCCGTCAGCTCGCCGACCCGCGGGCGGGCCAGGGCGATGTCACGGAACGCGGGGAACAGATCCTCCTGCAGGGGCAGGGTGACGCCAGGGCTGTAGATGCCCTCCACGATCACGACGCTTTCCCCCGGCGCGAGGCTCACCCCGTCGGGCAGTTCGGCGGTTCCGCCTGAGGTGCCGACCCGGCTGCCTTCCGCCAGGCCGCCGCCGGCCACCTGCCAGCGCACGGTGGGCGGTCCGTCGGCGCTGCCGGTCACGCCGCTGGCGATGAAGCGGCTGCGTTCGGCGGCGCCGAAAGGCGCCATCAGCCGCTCACCCGACTGGACGATGTTCAACGCCTCTCCCGAACCGAGCGTCAGCGCGCGCGTCGCCGCGTCCGCCATGGTCCACGTGGCGTCCTGCAGCCTGGATTTGAGCAGGATATAGCGGCCCGCGTCGAAAGCAGTCACCGTCAATCCGATCAGGATGGGTAGCGCCAGGGCGAACTCCAGCGCGGCGCTGCCGCCGCGGTGGCCCAGCAGGCGGCGTATCGGCTCAGAAGGGTTCATTCTGCACCGTCAGCGTGGTGGTGAGCACGCGCCCTTCGAACAGCCGTCCGATCCCCGGCGTGAGGGCCCGCCAGACATGTTCCAGACGGTAGACAACGACTTCGGACGCGCCGCCGGCGCCGGGGACGCCTGCACCGTCGTCGCGGATTCCGTTGCCGTTGTTGTCCGTGAACGGCTCCGAAGGATCGTGGACGCCGTCACCGTCGCTGTCGGTGAACGGCTCGGCCGGCCTGGCCGCGCCGAAGCCGGCGTGAGCCGCAGCGGTCACCCGGATCTCGTCCGCCGGCACGATGCCCACAGTGGCCCGCTCGACGGCCGCCGCGATCCACGCGCCGTCGTCGGGCGCGCGTCCCGTCACGCCAAGCCGCACCGCGCGGTGCGCCGCTGTATCCATCGCCTGCCGTGCGAAGCCGATCATCGAAATCTCGAAGACCGTCGTCATCAGGCTCAGCGCGACCCCCGCGATCAGGGCGAACTCGACCGTACTGGCCCCGCCGCGGTCCCGCAGAAGTCGGGCCAGCGTGTTCATTCGACGATCCTCGGCCGTGTCAGTTCGCGCCCGATCGCCCCGAAGGCGCTGGCCAGGGTCTCGTTGTCGGGCGAATGGAAATAGTTCTCCGGCCGGCTGGCGCAGGCGCGGTAGAGCGCTTGAGTGCCGCTGTCGGGTGTAGTGCCGAAGGTGATGGTGAAGATGCGGATGTCCTCGGCCTTCATCTCGTCGCATATGCGTGCCAGCCGACGGTCCACCTCCCGGCGGGCGTCGTTCAGGGAGCCATAGCCGAAGGCGTGCAGCCGGCCATAGGCGGTGAAGTCGGAGCCGCCCGGCCCGCGGCCGTCATTCTCATCGTGGTCGCGCCAGTCATAGAACTGATTCTGGCCGTCGGTGAGCAGGATCGCCACCTTCTCCATGAGCGGCGTGCCCCGGGCCAGGGGCATGGTCTCCGGCGTCGGGCCACCCCACAGGCCGCGCCAGCGGGGCGAGATCGTGCGCCAGCCCCATGCGAGGCCCAGATTGCCGGTGGTGCCGCCGCGGTGCCAGGGCAGCATCTCGTCGATGGCGGCCAGAACCGTGTCGCGGTGGTTGGTCAGGGAAGTGATCGCCGGCCCGCAGCCCAGGTTGGGACCGCGGCCGTTGTTCTGCGCATCGTTGCGCTCGTCGATCTCCGGCCAGTCGTTGTCGTCGGCCCTGGGGTAGAGGAAGCTCTCGAACGGCGCGGCAGACGGCGGCGTGTCGGTCTGATCGTCGCCGGCGCCGCGCGCCATGACGCATCCCTTCCAGGCACCCGGATGGAAAGGACTTTCTCCCGACAGAGCCGGGTCGTTGAGCCGCAACCAATCCTGCCGGTGGGCGCCCACATTGACGGTCGCCGTATAGGGGACGACGGACACCCACAGGTCGTCCAGGCTCTCGTTCTCCCCGTAGAGATCCTGCACCAGCCCCCGGGCCGCCGCCTTCATGGCGTCGATCTTGCCGCCCGAGCGCATGGAGCCGGTGTTGTCCATGATCAGCGCGACCTCTGCGCCGCCGTTGATCCGCTCCACGACCGTGCGCCGGTTCAGGTCGATGCTGTCGATGTCGATTACGCCAAGGAAGACAGTCGGCAGTGCCAGGCTGGCCTGTGCCGTGACGAAGTCACCGCGGGCATCGGTCGTCACGCCGAACCCGGTGAGCGTCGCGCCCATGAAACCGGGCGGAAAATTGGCGTCGAACCAGCGCCGTGCCTCGGACTCGACGGCGGTCCCCCGCGGCAGACGCCCTGCCGCCAGCGCGGCCGCGTCGAGGGCGCGCGCAAGGCGGGACTGGGTGATCATGGCCAGACTGGAATCGACGGCAACCCCGACGGCGGCGGTCATGGGCAGCAGCGCGACCGCCACCAGAGCGGCCATGCCGCCGTCGCGGGCCCGGAGCAGGCGCCGGGTGACGCCCGACAGCGCGCGGCGTGCACCGCCGCCAGCGCTTCGCCGATTCTCCCGCCATGTCCCCAGTCCCGTCATGCTCCGGATTGCCTGTCCTTCGGAAGCCCACTCTGATCCGCCGGAGCCACTGATACGGCCCGGCGCCCGACAGCGTTCTTTTTCGCCCAGACCCCGGAAAACTCAATTTTTTCTATTTGATTCGAATTCGAACCATCACCGTGATTCCGGTCGGACGACGCGCGGGGGAGTGGCTTGACCGGGCGGATAAAGCAACTGTTAAGCTTGATCCCATAGCTATGGGGCCGGCCAGCGTATCCGGGAGTGAAGCGTGCGTTTCGAGACAATGGACGAGGGGGGACTCGCAACCACTCCGGTCGGCTTTCTCTCCAGCCTCCTCAATACGATCGGCATTCCGGTATTCGTGATCGGGGTGCGCGACAACGGCTACGAGATCGAGTTCGTCAACGCCTTCTACGAGAACGCCTTCGGCATCGATGCGGCCGAACTGAACGGCCGGCGGCTGGAAGAGGTACTCTCGCCGCAGCAGGCGGAGGCGGTCGCCCGCAACTACCGACGCTGCATCGAGGGCGGGGATGTCGAGCGGTACGATGAGGAGATCGTGCTGCCGAGCGGATTCTTCTTTGCCCGCACCGTACTCACGCCGCTCCGCCATGGCGGGCGCGTCGTTCGGCTGATCGGCACGACGCTGGATCTGACGGACCGCCGGCGGCTGGAACTGGAACTCGCCACGGCCCGCGACAGGGCCGAGGTCGCGAACACCGCCAAGTCGAGCTTCATGGCCAACATGAGTCACGAACTGCGCACGCCGCTCAACGCCGTAATCGGCTTCTCGGAGATGCTCGGCTCGGAACTGTTCGGTCCGCTCGGCAACGAAAAGTACAAGAGCTATGTCGACGATATCCGGTTCGCCGGCCGGCACCTGCTCGCCGTCGTCAACGACATCCTGGACCTCGCCCGCATCGAGAGCGGGTCGACGGAAATGGTCGAGGAGGACTGCCCGGTCGGCGACCTGATCGATGAGGCGATCCGCCTGACTTCGGAAAGGTCGGAGGCGGGTGGAGAATCCGTCGATCGCGGGCGCTGTCCGTCCGACATCACCGTTTTCGCGGACCGTCGGATGTTGCGGCAGGCCCTGGTCAACCTGATCGCGAACGCGCGCAAGTACATGAAGCCGGGCGGTCGGATCCTGGCGGGCGCGGAACTGCTGGACGATGGCCGGATCGCCTTTTTCGTCACCGATACCGGCAGGGGCATCGCCGCCCACGATCTGCCCACGGCGCTGGCGCCGTTCGGCCGGATCGACCATGCCTATGACGGTCAGACCCAGGGCGCGGGGCTCGGTCTGCCCATCACGCGCGCCCTGATCGAGGTCCATGGCGGCAATATCTACGTCAACAGTCAGCCCGGTATCGGCACGACGGTGTTTCTGGTTCTGCCGGCGGGGAGGGTCCAGGCGCCCGAGGGCCGGCGTCCGGCGCCTTCGGTAGAGGGTCTGAAGGCGTTCTTTACCATCGACGGGGTCAATCTGCCGGCGGAAGCCCTTCACATGGACGACGCGCAACTGGACCAGTTGCCGGTGGGCGCGGTCCTGCTCGACGAGAGCGGGCGCGTGCTGAAATACAACGACACCGAATCCGGCTTCTCCGAAATGCGGCCCGAAAGGGTGATCGGGCGGAGCTTCTTCCGCGAAGTTGCGCCCTGCACGTTCACCGACGCGTTTCACGGGCGCTTTCGCGAGGTCAGTCAGGGACGCTCCGTCAGCGAGCTGTTCAGCTATGTCTTCACCCTGCGCCGGACATGGAAGGTCCTGATCGAGATGCGGCCGGGCGCCGAAGCCGGCACGGTCTGGCTGTTCATCCGCTGGGTCTGAGCGGTCACCGCATAAACCTTTCGAGAGGCTGACGCGGCGGCGGCGCGTTGTTAACCTCATCCTTCATGCGATGCGGATTACGAGCGCGATTTCCACACGACCGCGTGCGGCCGTTGCTGGCTGCGGCCGCGGCCCTGTTGCTGGCGGCGACGCTGGCCGGACCGGGCCTGGCGGAACCCTCGCCGGTCGGCCATGTCGACGCGCAGGTGGGCGAGGTGCTGGCGCAGCGGCCCGCCGAGGCCCGGGAACTTCGCCACGGTATGCCGGTTTTCCGCGATGATGCGCTGATCACCGGAATACGCGCGAAAGTGCGCATCGCCTTCGATGACGGCTCGGCAATGACGGTGGGCCCGGAAACTCGCGTCGAAGTGGAACGCTTCGCGCCCGGTTCGGCGGGCTTGTTCGACCTCATCTATGGCGCGGTTCGGGTTCTGCTGACTGACAGCGACGGTGGCCGGGATGTCTCCGTGCGTGCCCGTACCGCGACGGCTTCGGTCCGGTCGACGGGGCTGATCGTTTCCACCGATCCGCAGACGACCGGCGTCTTCGTTCTGGAAGGGCGCGTGTCGGTCAGCGCGCCGGGTCATGACGAGACGGTCGGCCTGCAGGCGGGGCAGGGCAGCGACATCCCGCTTGGCGAGCCGCCCGGACGCGCCAAGCGCTGGCCCCCGGCCCGTGTCGAGGCGTTGCGCGCCCGGACCCGGATTGAGTGACGCGGTCGGCAACAGCGGCGCCGGGCGTTCGCGTTGGCTGCCGCCGTTCGCGACCATCGCTGCCGGCGCGCTGATCTACCTGTTGGCCTACGATGCGCCAATGCTTCGGGCGCTGGAGGGCCGCACCATCGACTGGCGGTTCCAGGCGCGGGGAGCCGCGACAGCAGGGCCGGAAGTGCTGCTTGTCCTGATCGACGACAGCAGCATCGCCAGCGCGGGTGGATGGCCGTTGCCGCGCCGCGTCCTGGCCGATGCCGTGACGGCATTGCGTGACGCCGGCGCGCGCGTGATCGCCCTCGACCTGCTGCTGGCCGATCCCCAGGGTGAAGGCGACATGGAGCTTGTCCGACGTGTCGGTGCCGATGACGACGTGGTGGTCCCCTTCGCGTTCGTCTTTGACGGGGGCGGGGAGCGCGCGCCGCCCGCGGTTCGGGAGGCTGCGGTCGACATCCGGCAGGGTATCGGCGCCGGCGGCGGACGGGGCGGCGTGGTCCCGCCCTTTCCCGCGCTCGCTCGAGCCGCTGAGATGGGACATGCCGAGGTGATTGTGGACGCCGACAACCGGCTGCGTTTTCTGCACGCGGCGATCCCGCACTAGGGCCAGCTGTATCCCGCCTTGCCGGTGGTCGTGGCCCAGCGCCATCGCACGCCAGGCTCCGGCATTGCTGTCAGTGCACGGGATGGACTGAGTCTCGGCGACGTATCCTTTTCACTGGATGGCGCCTTGCGCCTGCCGATCGATTTTCCCGGTCCCGCCGGCAGCCTGCCGTCCTGGTCGCTTGACGATCTGCTGGCGGGCAGGGTTCCGGGCGGGGCGGTGGAGGGGCGGGCCGCGTTCGTCGGCGTGGTGGCGACCGGCCTGGGCGACCGGTTCGCGACGCCCTACGGACCCGGCGTTCCGGGTGTCGAAGTGCTGGCATCGGCGGCGGACAACCTGATTTCTGGCCGCACGCTTCGACACGATGCGCTGACGCGTATGGCGAGCCTTGCCGCCCTGGTGACCGGCGGCGTCGCCTTTGCGCTGTTCGCCGGTCGGGCGCGGCCCGGTATGGCTGCGGCCGGGTGCGGCGCCCTGCTTGTCATGTGGCTGGCCGGACTGCAGCTGGTCTTCGTGCGGGGCGGATGGTGGATCGATGCGGCCCTGCCGACCGCCACGATGCTGGCAGCCGCAGCAGCAGCCGCCTTGCCGCGCATCATCAGCACGGATCACGCCAGGCGCCGGCTGTCGCGATATGTGCCCACCGGCTTTGCCGAGGCGCTGGGTCGGGATGAGCCGGGTTTTGGCCGGGGCCGCCGTCCGGCCACGATCCTTTTCGTGGACATGCCGAGGCGCTGGGTCGGGATGAGCCGGGTTTTGGCCGGGGCCGCCGTCCGGCCACGATCCTTTTCGTGGACATCCGCGGCTTCACGACGCTCAGCGAGGCGCTCGGACCGGAACGGTCGGCGGCTCTGCTGGAAGGATTCTACGCTGCCGTCGAAGCTTCGGTGGAGGCCCATGCCGGCGCCATCGACAGCTATCTGGGCGACGGGGCCATGGCCGTCTTCGGCATGGCCGCATCGGCGCCGGACGACCCGGTGCGTGCGCTCGCCTGCGCACGCCAAATGGCCGGCCGTCTCGAGGCCTGGTCGGGCGGGACGGACACGCCGGCCGACTGGCGCTGGGGCTTCGGCATCGGCGTGCATCATGGGCCGGTGGTCGTCGGCCCGATCGGCGGGCAGCGCCGATTCGAGCTCACCGCAACCGGCGACACCGTGAATGTGGCCAGCCGCCTGCAGGCGCTTGGCGCGGACCTGGCGGCGACAGTCGTGATCAGCGAAACCGTGGCCGCCGCGGCGCGCGCGGCAGGCCGAACGGACCTGCTCGATGGCTTCGAGGCCCTGCCGGAGCAGACCGTGCGCGGCCGTCGCGAACCGCTCGACCTTCACGTACTGCCCCGGACGGCATCCTGATCAGATGACGCCGAGCAGCGAGAAAATCTCCCGAATGGCGAGGCCCGCGGTCAGCACGAGACCCAGCGCACCGATCCAGCGCCGGCGGCGCAGCGGTCCTTCCTTCTCCCGCGAGCCGAGGACGAGCAGGGCGAGGTTGACGGCGGCGAAGACCAGCAGCGTCACCGTGGTCGTTGCACGGGCGAGGGTCTCGATGGGCAGGGTCAGCGCCAGAATGGCGATCAGGACGACGATCAGCCAGATTGCCACATAGGGCGTCCGCCGTCGCCCGACGCGGGCCAGCGGGGCGGGCATCATTTCCTCCCGCGCCATGCCGTAGAGCAGCCGGCTGGCCATGATGGTCTGCACGATCACGCCGTTGACCACGGCGATCAGCGCGAGGGTGGAGAGCCAGGCGCTCGACTGTCCGGTCAGTTGCTGCCACATCGTCGCCAGCGGCGCGCCGCTGGCCGCGAGCGCCGCCGGATCGGGGGCGCCCGCGGCGATCAGCGCCAGCAGCAGATAGAGCGCGGTGGAGATCGCCAGGGTGCCGATGATGGCGCGGCCCATCACGCGGGCCGGATCGACCGTCTCCTCGGCCATGTTGACGATGTCCTCGAAGCCGATGAAGGCGAAGAAGGCGAGCACCGCGGCGCTGACGATCGCCGTGACCGGCAGGGCGCTTCCCGTTCCGAACGCCACCCACCAGACCTCGCCCGTCGCCAGCACTGGCGCGCCCGCGGCGATGACCACCAGCAGGATGCCGATCTCGACCACGGTCAGGGCCGCTGCGGCGCCGACGCTCTCGCTGACGCCGCGCTGCACCAGCAGGCCGGTGAGCACGAGCCCGCCGACGATCGCCAGCGGCTGCGGCACCGCAAGCAGTTCGGCCAGATAGCCCGTGAAGCCCAGCATGATCGTGGCGCTGGAGACGATGCCCACCAGGGCGACGCCGATGCCGACCGGAAATCCGGCTCCGCGGCCCAGGGCGGCCTTCACGTAGAGCGAGGCGCCGGCCGCTGCCGGAAAGCCACGCGAAAGGATGGCGTAGCTGGCCGCCGTCACGCCTGCGATGGCCGCCGCGAACAGGAACGCCAGCGGCGCGCGCGGGCCCGCGACGCCCACCACCGAGCCGATGAGGACGAAGATGCCGGCGCCGACAGTGACGCCGACGCCGTAGAGGATCAGCAGCGGCAGCCCCAGCACGCGTTTCAGGCCGTGCTCGCCGCCATTGTCTGCTTTCGGGTTCATCGGCGACACCAGAGCCCGGTGCGCCGCCGCTGTCCATGGTTTGCCGCCGCGCGCCTCTGCGCCGTTGCGTCGCGGCGCGCCTTGGAAGAGATTGGGGGCGGACGACCAAGGGGAGGAAAGAGATGTCGGTTCAGCGCACGCTGTTTTCGCCGGAGCACGACCAGTTCAGGGACAGTGTCCGCCGCTTCATCGACGCGGAGATGGTGCCCCACAACGAGAAGTGGGAGGACGACGGGATCGTGCCGAAGGAGGTCTGGCGGCGCGCCGGCGAGATGGGAATGCTCTGCTGCAGCATGCCCGAGGAATATGGCGGCAGTGGCGCCGACTGGCTCTACGACGTCGTGGTCATCGAGGAACTGGCCCGCGCCGGGCTCTCGGGCCCCGGTTTCGTCGTCCATTCCGAAATGTGCGCGCCCTACATCCTCGCCTGGGGCTCGGAAGAGCTGAAGCGGGAATGGCTGCCGAAGATGGTCACCGGCGAGGCCGTCGGCGCCATCGCCATGACCGAGCCGAACGCCGGCAGCGACGTGAAGCGGCTGCAGCTCCGCGCCCGCCGCGACGGCGACGACTACGTGCTCGACGGCCAGAAGGTCTACATCTCCAACGGCCAGAACGCCGATGTCGTGGTCACCGCGGCCAAGACGGACCCGGAGGCCGGCGCCCGCGGCGTCAGCCTGATCGCCGTGCCGACCGACACGCCGGGCTTCGAGCGCGGCCGCAATCTCAAGAAGATCGGCATGAAGGGCCAGGACACCTCGGAGCTGTTCTATTCGGGCGTGCGCGTGCCCGTCGGCAACCGCCTGGGCGACGAGGGCAAGGGCTTCGCCATGCTGATGACCAAGCTGGCGCAGGAGCGTCTGACCCAGGCCGTGCGCTCGGTCGTCTGCGCCGAGACGGCGATCCGCCAGACCGTCGAGTACACGAAGACCCGCGAGGCCTTCGACGGCACCATCGCCGACTTCCAGAACACGCAGTTCGTCATGGCCCAGCTCGACGCCGAGACCACGGCGATGCGGGTCTTCGTCGACTGGTGCATCCAGCGCTTCATGGCCGGCGAGTTGACCTCGGTCGATGCGGCCAAGGCGAAGATGCTGTCGACGGACCTGCACTGCAAGGTGGTCGACCAGTGTCTGCAGTTCTTCGGCGGCTATGGCTACATGTACGAATATCCGATCGCCCGGGCCTATGTGGATGCGCGGGTGACGCGGATCGCCGGCGGCGCCATCGAGGTGATGAAACAGATCATCGGCCGCGACCTCTATTCACGGAACGAGATGTAGCGGCCGCTCGACGATCAGTTCCGCTCGCCGACGCCGGCCGAGACGGCAGTGTACGAGCGCGAGCCGCAGGAGAGCCGCAAGCCTGCCTTCCAGTGGCTGCCCGCGAGTTCGGAGGCGCGATCGGGGCTGTACTACATCATCTTCTGCGTGGTTGCCGTGATAGTCGGGATGTCCCTAGGGTACCGTGCGTGATCCCTCCGCGAAGCCGGAATCCTGGGAGCACGCCTTGCTGCCCAGGTTCAGGAGCCGGGGTGGTCCTGCCGGCATCGCCGGCCGCTTAGCATCGCGATGACCAGAAACATGCCGGCGGCGGCGAGCCCGAAGTCTTGGGGCACTTCAAGGAGCACTGCCGCGGACCCGCCTATGAGGCTCCAGACCAGAGGAATCGTCGCCAGCATCCAGCGCTGCGGATGATCGGCCAGAATGAGCAGTCCCAGGGTGAAGATCACCGTCGGGCAGGGCGCAACCCCGAACAGGGGCGTTTCCGGATAGGGCTGGGCGCCAAGCAGGCCGATCAAGGGGTAGATGATCAGCGCATATGCGATCAGAGCGCCGGCGAGCCAGGCCCGGAAACCGCCTTCGAGACGCATGCTGATACGGCCTCGCCAGGCGCCTTCGATGGCGAACAGGACCGCCTGGAGGATGAACAGCGCGCCGAACAGATTCGCAGCAGGATTGATCTCCGCAAAGAACGTCAGGTGGTAGCCGACGCCCATAAGCAGCCACATCGCCCCGAGCAACGCGAACGCCGCCCGTTGCGCCCTTCCGCTTCCGATGAACAGGCATCCAGTCATCGCCAGGCCAAGCGCTTCCGTGAGGATCTGAGTGGGCCAGATAGCCTGGTTTTATGCGGTGAAGACCTCGAGGAACTGGTCGGTCGTGAAGGGCAGCATGGGCGGACTTTTCCTTCCTGAACCTACGGCCAGCGATCGTGATGCATGTCGATGACGAAAGCGTGGGTGTGCTGACCGCCGGCGTGCCTGTGCGGATGGCGGTGCGGCTCCGGACCTTCCCAACCTTCGTGCGGATGCTGGTGATGCTGGTCGTGCACGTGGAGATGTTCGTGCCGCATCGCTTCGTGCTCGTGGCGGAGTACGACCGGATCCAGAGGAATAGCAGGGCCGCGTAACCCGGCGCGAACCAGCCCAACCCGAGCGCGGCCGCCACGGCCATGTGGAGCGCGAGCAGCGCGGTCACCTGAGCGGCGAAGAGCCGCCGGTAGACGGGGTGCGCGAAGGGGGAAAGCGTGGTCTCCGGAGGGCTCAATCAGGTCACCTCCGCCAGCAGCAGGAACGACCCCAGCGCCATCACGCATCCGGCGCCGAGGACCTGAAGCACTCTGCCCGCCCTCATGAGGGTGGACATGTGGCGGCTCGAGGCGGCGATCAACCAACGTCGCCCCAGGATCGCCAGGAGCGCGAATGCGCCAACGGTCGCAACCATGCCCAGCGCCATGGCGATCGAGACGAGAACGCCGAACGCGACCGCGCCGGTGCCGCTCGCCGCCACCATGATGATGGTCGTCAGCGGACAGGGCGAAAGGCCGGCCAGATAGGGCAGGAACCGTCCTCCGTGCACATGCGCCCGGGCGGGGTGCGGGCGGAGGGCTTGAATGAGCAGGAACAATCCTACCAGGGCGACCCCCCCATAGCTGATCTGGCGGACGAGCGGAAAATCGGCAGGCCGGAAGCCGAAGGAAATGTCGACGATGGTCAGGGCCGCCAGTACCAGTATGACGGCGGAACCGACATGAGTTGCGATCAGCTTGAGGCTGCCGGTGAATGCCTGCCGGACGCGGGCGTCGCCGGCGATGAAATAGGCCATCAGGATCGATTTGCCGTGGCCAGGGCCGACTGCGTGGACCAGGCCGAAGACAATGGAAAGGAGGAGCACGAGCGTGCCCTGCGTCCAGTCGTCAGCTGAGGTCGCCTCGCGAAACGACGATGCGAGCGCGCCCTGAATCTCGCGCTGCAGTCGGGACAGTTCCAGGAGGACCGTGTCCATTCATGTGCCTGACGTCGTGGAACGGGCTGGCTGCGAGCGGAATACGCTCGGACAAAATCGAGTGGAACGCCAGTCCGGTCTTGCAGCATCGCGCGCAAACAAACCGTTGAATGACCGGGTGGTCGCACATGGGGGAAGCGCAGGAAACTGGCTGGGGGACTAGGATTCGAACCTAGATTGACGGAGTCAGAGTCCGCTGTCCTACCATTAGACGATCCCCCAGCGGATACGCCCGGCGGGCGCGGCGACTATCTATTGGGCCGGCCCGTGGATGTCAACCGGACGTTGGAAGTTCCGGTTGCACCTTAACAAGTCACGGCCCGGCTTGCTAATCTGCCCCTTGAACCAGCCCGCCCGGTTCGCGCTGCGCGGGCGCGAACGGACGCCGTAACACAGGAGTGGAGGCAGCGTGGTGCACGATCGTCTGCGGCGGCGCAGCTACGCCGCCATCGACCTGGGCACCAACAACTGCCGTCTGCTGATTGCGCGGCCGGATGGCGACGGCTTCCGGGTGACCGACGCCTATTCGCGGATCGTCCGTCTCGGCGAGGGCGTGGGCGAGAGCCGCCGTCTAGGGGAACCGGCCATGGCGCGCACCATCGAGGCGCTGAAGGTCTGCGCCGACAAGATCGCCCGCCACCATTGCTGGGATGTGCGCTGCGTCGCCACCGCCGCCTGCCGGAGCGCCGACAACGCCGGCGAGTTCATCGCGCGGGTCAAGCGGGAGACCGGGCTCAGGCTGGAGATCATCGACGCCGCCGAGGAGGCGGCGCTGGCGCTGGCGGGCTGCAAGTCGCTGCTGCTCGGTCAGTCCGAGCCAACCCTGGTCTTCGATATCGGCGGCGGCAGCACGGAACTGGCGCTCGCCGAGCCCTTCGGCGGCGGAGAGCATCATCTGGTGCGCTACGCCTCCTTCCCCATCGGCGTGGTCAATTTCGCCGAGCGCTTCGGCGGTGTGGACGTCGATGACGACACCTACCGGCGCATGGTCGCGGCCTCGGAGGAGGCCATCATGGACTTCCAGATCGAGACCCGGGCAGCCATGGACCGGCCGTTCCGGCTGCTCGGGACCTCCGGCACGGTCACCACGCTCGCCGGCGTGTTCCTCGATCTCGTACGCTATGACCGCACGGCAGTGGACGGGCTGACCATGCCGGCGGCGCGGATGACCGAAATCTCCGACCATCTCCGCAGGCTGACCTTGAAGGAGCGCGCGGCCCATCCCTGTGTGGGGGCGGGGCGGGCCGACCTGGTGGTCGGCGGCTGCGCCATCCTGCAGGCGATCCTCAACCTCTGGCCGGTGCAGGAAATCACCGTCGCCGACCGGGGCCTCAGGGAAGGCATCCTCCTGGAACTGATGAACGCCGACGCGCCCCTGCTCGCGGCCGGCGACTAGGAGGGGCGAATGGCCAGGAAACCCGGACCCGGCGGCGGCTCCCGCCGGCTGACCGAAAAGGTGAAGACGGCGCGCGGCCGCAAGCTGTCGTCGACCCGGTGGCTGGAGCGGCAGCTCAACGACCCCTATGTCGCCGAGGCGAAGGCCCAGGGCTGGCGCTCCCGCGCGGCCTTCAAGCTGTTGCAGATCGACGAGAAGTTCGGCCTGCTGCGGAAGGGCGGTCGGATCGTCGATCTGGGCGCCGCGCCGGGCGGCTGGTCGCAGGTCGCCGCCGCGGCGGCGGGCGAGGGCGGATATGTTCTGGCCGTCGACATCCTGGAGATGGAGCCCATCCCCGGCGTCGAGGTCATGCAGCTCGACTTCACCGAGACCGACGCCGATGCGAAGGTCCGCGAACGCCTTGGCGGGCCGGCGGACGTGGTCCTGTCGGACATGGCGCAGCCGGCCACGGGGCACCGCCAGA